>JANPPB010000367.1:0-2367 GCA_031428295.1 Segetibacter sp.
AGACGGAACATATATCCGATGGTTAAACCAGATAGCCAAAACGCCACTGCTTATACTAGATGACTTCGGCCTGCAACCACTCGATCATAATATAAAGCTTGCATTGCTGCAAATATTGGAAGACAGGTATGCAAAAGGAGCAACGATTGTTACATCACAATTACCAGTGAAAGCATGGTATGAATATATAAAAGAACCGACCCTTGCTGATGCAATAATGGACAGAATGACAGCCCATGCAAACCGAATAGAACTAAAGGGAGAATCATTAAGAACAAAGAAAAACAGTTAGTTTTAGATCTTTAAAATACGCTCTTAACCGCGTGGCTCACTTTGCCCGGAATGGTGGCTCACTTTCACCGGAATATACACACAGTGATAGAAAGCGTTGATTTTCCAATTTTGGCAACTCAAATGCTGCATTACATTGCTCCAAATGCGTATGAAGAAATTCAGGATTTCGTAAGGTTTGGAGATCATGACCACCTACAGGAAACACTGGAAGAAATGTGCTTTACCTCACTGGAAAGTACTGAATGCGACGAGAAAAACGAGCGGACCAAAGTAATGCAAACCTATTTTGAGTTAAGGCGAATTAGCAAGTTTTTATACAGCTATTTCGATAAGCCTATGCTACATCTTGCTAAGTCGGATTATCGAAAAGTAATGAGTTAAGGTGCTACGCACCCCAACTAAAATCAAACTATAATTTTAAATACGATTCTAATGCTAAAAGTATTTTCAAAATCTTGTTTACATACACAAGGCACCAACGTACAAAAATTTTGGACGGTATTTGAACACCTCCAAAATATCGGATTAATAAAAGCAGGTAGGGACTTTTATATTAAAGATGGTCATTTGTATGTTAGGCTAATGCAGGTGCATACTTTGTATATGAATGAAATGATAACACGCCACGAGGTAGATTGGCTAAATAAAAGCGATTTAGAGCATCAACTAAGACTTGAAACACACGTATTTATTGAATACATTAGAAAGCGTTTTCCTGATGGCAGTAACAACTGGACTTTTAAAATGAGGTATGGTAAAATACCGGCCCTGCCTGAGTTCGAAAGCAAGCTACAGCAGAAATACGGCATAGATGCCAGGCTATTCTACAATGCAAATTAAACGCTATGGATAATCAACCAGGTGAAGGTGAAGATCAAAAAAAAGACCAGGAGCCTTTCGATAAATCAGAGATTGAGTTTGCTGACTTTATAGCAAAGTTGATTGCAGATTTAACTATTGGCCAGGTAGCAAATGCCAGGTTGAAACGATACCAGGATAAGCCTGATAACCCTATGCCCCCTGATCAGGAAGATGCATAAGTTATTTTTCAAGACGGGAATCTGCGTCTTGAAACAAGTTCAAGGGGAGTAAGCTCCCCTTGAGAAATAACGGTAATATCTAAAACATAATTAAAAATGATTAGGGATTTCATTAAAAAAAAGAAATTTTGACACCGCTTTATTAAAAAAAACTGTTCATTCTGTTGAAATCGAAAAGACTAAAACAATTGCCTTTTTTAATGATCGAGAGGAAAGCGAGGTGATTATAGTTTAGCACCAAAGACCTGATATAAAGGTTAATGAATGCAGTATTAAAAATCATTCAAGATGCAGAATTGAGACATGAAAATATTAGGTATTTAACAGAAGAATAGGAAAACATGCCAAATAAGAGGCAAAGCGAAGGCTAATAAACAACAATAAACAAAAAGAGTAAACAGCCATTTTAATCTCGTCAAGAGACATTTAAGATAAGTTTGTTTCGAAATGGTTTCGTAAATAAAAAAGCACCTAAAACTAAATCGTTCTAAGTGCTTAATTATCAGGCTCCCCCTTCTGGACTTGAACCAGAGACCCTCTGATTAACAGTCAGATGCTCTAACCAACTGAGCTAAGGAGGAATTTCCATCTTTTTACTGACGGGTTGCAAAAATAGGAGATATTCTATAGCAGCAAAAAGTTTTTTATTAAGTATTTTGAAAACCCCAAGGCATCTTTTTAAAAAATACCCCAAAACCTTTACCCCAAGCCCCAGTTGCTCTCTTCAAACCCAACAAACACCCCATCTTCTCTTTCTTCTACAGCGTACACTTTTAAAACATAACCTTCGCCGGTTACATTGCGTCCATTGGTAAGCTTAAACTTGTACCGATGCAGGGGACAAACAATGTTGTTGGTAGCATCAATAAAACCATTGGCTAAAATGCCACTTGCATGGGGGCATTTATGGGCACATGCAAAAATTTGGTTCTTAATGCGTGCAAGGGTAATAGTTTTGCCTGCTACTTCAGCTATAGCCAGGTGGTTGCTTTGCCACTCTATACTATTGATGGAGCCCGCTACCTTATGCCAC
>JANPPB010000368.1:0-13504 GCA_031428295.1 Segetibacter sp.
CAGGTAGCCGAGCAAAAATCTGAAAAGCACGAATGGCTTGAGGAAGCCCGCCGGCTTGAAGAGCAGGGCAAGCATGAACAGGCTGAGCAGATAAGAGCCAAATACCTGGGCTATGAATATATAAGCCCCGAACATTTAGAAGAGATAAAAGCACTTGCGCTGGATACTTCAAAAAAAGAACACGAAGTAAAAAAAGAAAGAAAACAATTATTTCAATATGCCCTTACGCATCACAAAACAGAATGGATAGACCAGTTGGCCCGGCTCCAGTTTCAGCGTGCAATGCAATACATGAAAGAACTGCGCAACGATGGTAAAGAATATGCAAAGAACTGCCGGTTGGGACGTAAGGAAGATGTGAAAAGAGTTGTGCTAAAATATGGACCTGACTTTGCGGTGCCTGACACAGCTCAAACCGGCCTGATGGTTTCGCTGCACCACGGGCAAGATGCGGTAGCAGATCTGTTATTGCAGATGGAGGTTAACATAAATAAATCCGGAACAAACGGTTTGCTTGCAGTTGATTACCTGCTGCAAGGATATTATAAAACAGTGATTTACCGTCACACATTCACCGCCTCAAAAAATACATTGCTTAAATATTGGCAGCTTGTAAAGCCAACATCCATAGCCATACAGGAAGACCGCCGAAGGTTGAATATTGGTGCACACTCCATGACTTTTTTTCTGCTGGTTTGCATGCGTTGTATTGAGCATGAGATGCCAAATAAAATAAAAGTGCATTTTAAAGCCCCCGAACGTGCAGATATGATTGCCGGCGAGTTTTCTATGGATGATATAATGAAGTTTGTTGAATGCATTCCCGACGAAATATTACCACCATACCGCCGACAACGCAGCTATGTTAATTCAGTTTTAGCCAGTCATGAAATAGATAAAGACAGTCCTTCGAATAAAAAATTATTTAAAAGAACAAAGCGGGGCTGTTATATTTTGAACCCGTGGATCAGCTATAAAATGGGAGTGGAATAATTAACTGACCATTGACCTATAATTAATAAGTATTATGTTACTTAGTTTAGCTGCGGCTTATTTTGTTGTGTTGGCAAAGCCCGTCCGAATGCCAGCCCGAAAGAATTCATTCTGGCGGGGCTTCAGCCGGGCGGGCAATTGGTTTTATTTTTTGAAGCGTGGCTGCCTGCATTCGGTTGTAGCAAGTTGGCTAAGTAGAGCGGGGAGTGGGGTTTTGTTACCAGGATATGCAGGCTTTCTTTTTCATTTAACAAGCCAAATCTTTGATTTTTAAACCTGCCATTCTTTTGCCCGGCAACTTAGTTTTTCTACATACTGCTCCCAGTAATACAGCGTGGAAGGGTTAAAGTCTGCGCCGTTAGGCCACACCAAAGTCTATACTTCATCAGGTTGTAACAAGTTAGCTAAGTAGGGTGAGAGTGTGGGTTCTAACTGCTATGGGAAGGTACGCACCGCTAATTTAAGAGCAAAAGATATGGGTCCATGGGTAAGTGTGGCGCCGGCAGGCAGCAAGAAAAGTTCAACTTAACCTTACCTGGCGCAAGAAGAGTTTAAAACCGCACACCTAATTACAAAATGCAACACGATAAATGATAACGGAACTACTTAGATGAATAAGTAAACCCTTGCACAAACTCACTGTTCCCTGGAGAGAAGAAGGGTGTGAAAGCAGCCGGTTAAACTAATTAAACGTACACTTTTTGTTCAGGTTAAATTGTTACTACTTATAATTATAAACCAATGATAAACCTCCACCGCCTTTTTGATAGAATGGCATTATCATCGTATTCATTGGCTTGTTCTTAAAAAACTTTCGTTTAATGGCAGGGTACATACAATAGGCAACTTTGGTTGATAAAATACCTATACCTGCGCCGGCAACTATATCACTAAACCAATGCTTGTCGTTGTACATCCTTAAATAGCCGGTAGCAGCAGCCATTGTATAACCTGCTATGCCATACCACAAAGAAACATCTTTGTACTCCTGGTACAGAAACTCTGCCGAGGCAAAAGCCTGGGCTGTATGACCCGAAGGAAAAGAATAATAATCGGAGCCATCCGGACGTAACTGGTGAGATAATCTTTTTATAGAATGAACTGTTGTATTCTGAATAACATTTGATAAAATCCAAATCATTGTTCTGTCCCTCAAACTATTTTTTCCTTTTATACCTATGGCATTTATACCATATACGGTAAGTGCCGGGGCATACTGAAGGTAATTGTCAATACGCTTTTTTTTATGAGGTTTGTCTGTCCATATATCCTCCTTAAATTCATAGTTTATATTTTTTAAACCATTAATTGCGAGAGACGTAAAACCATAAGTAATTAATACGCCGGGGACAAGCATAGATTTTAATGGTAAGTGTTTTTTATTTACCTGGCTTTCGTTATTAATCATTTTTGTCAGGGTATCCTTATGAAGAAAATTATACGCTGTTGAAACTGAGGGTTGTGCTTTTGCAGTTAGAAAGCTTGCAACAATCAAAATAGTTGGTATTGTATTTTTTAAACTATACATAAAACTAATTTTTTAGATGATTGTATAAATCCAACCCTAAAGGGCAACTTTATTTTAGTTAAAGGCTTTTATACTTCAGCGCTCAATAATCAATGTTAAACGGCATGGAATCGCTTAACTAACATTGCTTAAAGGGGAGTATTTCCAAACAAATTAACATTGCTGATTTTTTGTTGCTGTACAAGGGTGCGACCCCGCAAGTGTGACGGGGCAGGCAGCAAGAATGTCTATAGATCTTCCGATGTTGGTAACCAAAAAATCATCCTGTTTTTTCATTCTTTGGCTAATTCATTAAAACTCCCAACTCTTATCCACTACCGTCATATTAGAACCATTCTGGTTTCTTAACGCCACCAACCATCAACTGCCAACCTCCAACCATCACGGATGTTTCCTGGGATAAGTAAACAACACAGAATCTGATAACACCGCCGACCCAAAAACGCCTATGGCACCTGGTATTTTGGTATTAATAAAAACTGGTTCAACAAACGGATTTTGTATTGCCTGCAACTGATCGTCGAGGTCTTTATAAAACTCTGCGGAGTTTTTATCTATAGACTGGATAAAAACATAACCCTCGTCGCCCATATCGTATTCGTAGGTAACTTCAACTGACATGACTATTTTCTTTCCATCCAGGTTTTCATCTGTAAAAACAATCCGCCCAATATCTTTTACAAAAAATTCTTCTTTCGGCCCCGATACACACGTATTTATAAAACCATCCAAAACATGCGCATGATGTACTGAAGTGTCAATCATCCTGTTCATTTGAAAACGGTAATAATCCTTTGATGCGGCATGGTCTGTTATAGTAACAATCACTCCATCGTGCCCACCATAAACATCAAAAAATTCGGGTGTATAGACAATAGATTCTATGGCAACAGCTCTTTGACTGATGGTAGTACTTGCGGTATAAGTCTTCCCTTCATAACTCACTTCAAGTATATAGGTTTTTCCCTGTACGGCTACCATGTTACCACGATAAAAAGGCTCCCACCTGCACCTGAATTTATTAAAAATTGAATCAGCAACTAACACGTCAATCGTTGCTCCGCTGATTATTTTTACAACTGCGCCTCTTGCAAAAACCTGTTGGGGACTAACTTTAGAGCTAAAGAAGGGATTGCTTTTGCTAATAAAGATTTCTGGTTTTTTTCCGGGGTACAACATTCCTTCAATAAAAATTTTGGCATTATGATCCGCCAAAAAATTAATAGTTATATCCTTTTTACAACCTGTGCTAAACAGGTATGATGTGGCAAAAATTATTGACAGGATTTTAGCAGTATTCATATCTAAAATTTAAAATTGAAAGAAACACTGGGAATGATTGGTAATAGCGAAACCTGCTTTGCAGTTGGCTTAGAGGTAAGTGCGTTGATTTCGAAAAAAACAAAATAGGGATTTTGCCTGTTGTAGGCATTGTAAACGCTAAAAGCCCATTCTCTTTCAAACTGCTTCTTAAATATTTTGCACATCTTTTTATGGACAGCCGAAAAATCCAGGCGATGATATGGGTTTAAGCGGAAGTTGTTTTTCCCCTCATATACAAAATAATTCCCTTCAAAAATTGACCCGGAGTTTAGTGAACTTATTCTCCCCGTGGGCAGGGTAAAAGCAACGCCGGAAGAATATTGAAACACGGCACTTAGATTCCATCTGTTAGTTAGTTGATAACTGCCTGTTACCGACAAAACGTGCCGTCTGTCATACTTGAATGGAAACTCCTTTCCAAAATTTAACTCGTTGAATTGTTGCCGGGTCCATGAAAGGGTGTAGGAAACCCATCCGGTTAACTTGCCTGAATTTTTTTTCACAAAAAATTCTGCACCATAACTTTTTCCTTTTCCGTAGGTAAGTCCGCTATCAAGGTCGGCGTTTATTTTTAGCTTGTTTCCTTCTTTAAAAAGAACCTGGTTGCTCATGTTTTTATAATAGAGCTCCACACTTGTTTCAATCTCGTTGCTCTTAAAGTTTTTGAAGTAACCCAGGGCATATTGTGTAGAAGATTGTGGCTTTGTCTTATTGCTGGAAGGTATCCAGATATCTGTAGGAAGCCCCGCCGTAGCATTCGGAATCAAATGAAGAAATTGGGTCATTTTTGTAAAAGATGCCTTTACAGAAGAAGTTGAATTAACAGACAATTTTGTAGTAAAACGTGGCTCAATAAAGCCGTAGGTTTTATTAGATACTATAAAAAAGGGAACCCGTACACCATAATTAAAACTTAGCTTTTCTGAGGCATCATACTCGTCGCCGGCATACAAAGCCACTTCTCTTGAGTACAGCGAATTAATGGTGTCTTTATTGATGGTTACCCGGTTTCCACGCCGGGGTATTCCGCCCGAATACCCTGCAGGGTACAACGTATGATGGATATAGGCAAAGCCTGCTTTTACCTTATGTTTTGTATTGGGAGTAATGGTGAAATCATTTTTTACCGTAAAATCTTTTACACCGGTGTACAGCAGGGAATAGTAACTATTTTGTTCTGTTCCCACGGCCAGATGGTAATCGTTATAGATGATGGAGGTGTTAGAAAAAATCTTACTTCCGAACAAATGATTCCAACGTAATGTGCCTGTACTGTTACCAAAATTTGCATTATAGTTTAAGCTGTTTGTGGCAAAGTAATTAGCATTGTCATTGCCTTTAAATAAGCTGATGAACAGGTGGTCTCTCAATCCCAATTCAAAATTCATTTTTGCATTCAGGTCGTAAAATTTGTAGGTAGTTCTGTTAGACGTAAGTGGTTTCAACAATAAACTAATATGACTTCGCCGGGCAGAAATAATAAAGGATGATTTGTTGTTTTGTATTGGTCCCTGGAATGTTAGATTGTTGGAGAGCAAACCGATGCCTCCTTCTGTTTGGTACTTTGTTTTATTTCCTTCCTTCATCGTAATGTTCAGTATAGAACTTAGCCTGCTGCCGAACTCTGGCGGAAAACCGCCTTTAATTAATTGCACATTGTTGATTGAATTAATGTTAAACGTGCTGAACAAACCAAACAGGTGATTGGGATTATACACCGTTGCTTCATCTAACTGCACAAGGTTTTGATCTAAATTTCCACCACGAACATAAAAGCCTGATGTGCCTTCCTGGCCTCCCTGAACACCCGGCAGCAATTGAATAATTTTGAGCACATCTCTTTCACCAAATAACTGCGGCAGATTTTTAATTGCTTTAATCGGCACATCAATAGCACCCATTTGTGCCTTTTGTACATTGTTATCGTTCTTAGAGGTGGTAACCACTACATTACCCAGGTTAGCCGTTGTTGCCTCCATTATAATATCCAGACGCAGGTTTTCTTTGGCCGTAATTTTTTTTGCCTGTATGTTGTACCCGCTAAAAGAAATAAGCAATTCAATTGTATCTGCAACTGCTGCGGTTAAAGAAAAAAATCCATACTGGTTGGTGGTTGTGCCTGCTTTAGTATTGGCGTTTACTACCGTTGCACCAATTAAAACTTCTTTAGTTGCCACATCTTTTACATAGCCGCTGATGGTGATTTTTTGTGCAGATGCAGCCAGCCCTAAAAACATGAATGAGAGCATAGTTATTTTCTTCATGGTTATTAGTTTTTGTTTTTAGATGCGGAAAAAAAGGAGGGAAAATATTTTTGAGCCACGCTTAAATGCTACTATTAAACTGCCGTTCCCGCCCTCGGCGGGACTCTTGTACATTTGGTTCGCTCTGTAGCTAAGCTTCAACTTTTGCACTAACACTTCAAGCTTGAAATCCACAGTTGTCCTTGTTATTGTGCATAAAATATAAATAGCCAGGGCATTCAAGCGATAAGCCTGAAAGGCTTTAATATGAATAACCGTGGGTGCAACCCATAATTTACAAGGAAGGATTTTAACAACCCCGCCGGGGTTGTTTCTGCTTTACTTATACTCCCCGGATTGCATCCGGGGCTATTCATATTAAAACCCTTGGGGTTTTTTATACAAATCAAGTTGACATCAATGCGATAATTATCTCACCACAGTTGTCCGGTAATTATCGTAATGACCAACTGCAACTTAATAATCGGAGTTCCATTTATAGAAAGCCCCTTTCCACCCTGGCTCCATATTTATATTGCAACTGCTCTATCCACTCTTGTTTTGAGAGTTCAAGTTTCTGATGGCAGTAAGCTGTAAAATATTTATGCGACGTTAAAAAATCAATATTGCACTGCCGCCATTCTTCGTTGGACAATGCTCGTTGTAAACAGTATTCATATTCCTGTTTTAAACGAGCATTCATTTCTCTGTACCTGTTTGTACCTAAGTGAAAAAGATCTGCATCGCATATAATTTCCCCTGGCAGGTTTATTGGAGTTTGAGGTATATGTGTTGCCAGGATACATGATGAAACCTGCTCTACAATTTTCCGATGGGTTATGTGTTTTAAAAAATTGGTGGCCAGGTTTATACTTTCTTTCTCATGTCCTTCAGAGTGCCCTAAAATAAATCCCGTATCATGAAACCAGGCACCTATCAAAAGGGCAAACTGCTCATTTTCCTCCAGTGGATAGTGTGTAGCGATCTCCTGTGCAGCAACTACTACTTGTTGAGTGTGATCGAGGTTATGATAAACAAATATTGGATTCACTTTATGCTCAAAAATTGCTGACACATATTTTTCGACTTCTCTTAATATTTGTAATTGATAATTGTTCATAGTGTGGATTAATCAGTTCTTTTTTCTAAGAGGCTGTCTAAATTTGTAAACATTGAACCACAGCGGCACGGAGGCACAGAGATACACAGCGTATCTCTCCGTGATTCTTTGTGTCGTAATGGCTCTGTGCCCGCCTGGCCTGACACCGGTGGGACGGGGTTCAATTTTTCTCCTGTCATAATCAGGTTATTTAAATTTTAGACAGCTTCTAAGTATTATTAAAAGATCAGTGACCTGCTTTTACTCAATTGCAACCAGTACCACCTCTTCATTGTCAGTAACATTAATCGTTTTAATAAACCCTAAGCCGGGCGCATAAAATTTATACTCCAGCAGGTTGGGTATAATGTCGGATAGCTCTTTAATTTTTATACAATTTGTGAAGGTGCCGTAAGGAATGGTGACTGTTAACCCAACTTCTACTACCTCTGCTTTATCCTCTGCTACATTAAAGGCATACTCTTGCCGGTAAGCGTTGCCCGGTTTAGGATTAGCCAGCATTTGATAGCCAGGCTTTGCCCCATCTACGCCGGCTTCCCACGATCCTTTATGATCTTTTATGCTGCCATCAGGGTTATAGTCAGTAACGTATTCGCCCATGTACCAAACATTACCGCTATTGTCCTGGGCGTACCAGTCTTCTGTGTCTTCAACTAATTTTGCCGCTTTATATACTTTGTCGCGAACTACGATACAGTTAATGCCATTCACAAGTTTAGTAGTTACCCGACGCTCTATTTCTATACGCTCTAAACCCTCAGCCGTTTGTCCCTGGTAAATGTATTTTTTACCCTGGGTATATAATGCATAGGGATTAGTGAGATTGGTACTGTTGGTAAAGTTGGCAGGTAAAATAACAGGCTTATAAGTCGTATCCATTGTGCGCAGTGTATCCTGTTTTTTACAAGAAGTAAGTGAGAGCAATGCCAATGTAATGGGCAGATAAAATGATTTCGTTTTCATTTTTTTATTTTATTTTAATAAATGAATAAGGGAGTAATGGTTTGTGATTAACCGGTTAATTTTTTCTATTAGATAGTTGATATCTAAAGGAGATAGTACATTTTAAAAAATGGTTGTGTTGATGATAAATTTTAAAGAAGTGGTTTGTTCGAAATTTGAAGGATTAAATCAAATAGAAACCAGGACTCTAATATTCATTTTGGTTTGTGCAACTTTGTATTTTTAGTGCGTAAGTGGTTTTCCTGCTGAATACTGATATGCCAGTACAAGAGTCCCGCCGATGGCGGGAACGAATGCTAAATAGAAATTCTACAGCCTGGCACACAAAACTTATAGCGAAAAAACCTTAAAGCACAACACAACCATTTGTTCATTTTACTACATCTACATTGTATAAAGCCATTATTATACAAGCGAATAACCAAACACAGCTTATTACAGGGTGCTTAACTGGTAACAGAAGTGCCCAGGCGGAGCTATATAATTTTTTTGCGCCAAAAATGATGATAGTGTGCATGCGGTATTCGAAGAACCTTGAGGAAGCAGAAGAGATTTTGCAGGATGGGTTTATGCGGGTTTTTAAATTCATCGGGCAGTTTAAACACGAAGGTTGTTTTGAAGGTTGGATTAGAAAAATAATGGTGAACTGCGCTTTGCAAAAAGTACGAAGCCAAATGAATTTGAAACCTGTTGTATCGTTTAATGCAGATGCTTATGTGCATGCTGACACGAATGATGTTGTTGGACAGATTAGCGGAAAGGAAATGCTGAAACTGGTTCAGGCTTTATCGCCTGCATATCGTATGGTTTTTAACCTGTATCATTTTGAAGGAATGAAGCATCGTGAAATTGCAGCGTTGTTAAATATCGAAGAAGGCACATCAAAATCGAACCTGGCACAGGCAAAAAGAATTCTTAAAAATGCAGTTACACAAAATTCAAAAATAGCTAACCAAATAAACCATGGATAAAGATTTACATAATGATATTGGTGATTTGTTTTACGACGGTATTGAACCGATGAGCGAAATGCCGCGAAAGCAAGTGTGGGATAATCTTGCACAACAGTTAGATAAAACTGATGCAGAACATTACAAGAAGAAATTTATTACTGCAAGAAGACTGTCTCTGCTTTTATTGTTATTGCTGATTGGCTTTGCAACTTTTACAACTATATATTTTACATCACTTAAAAATGAAAACGATGAGGGCAAAAACTTAACATCAAATAAACAATCAGGAGGTAATACGAATAATAGCTCAAATGGTACAATTGATAACAGAGATAATCAAGCTTCAGCACAAGTAGGTGACAGCCGCGATGCTGACCCTCAATCAATGGTTAACAATACTAAAGAAGGAGAAGTTATTGCTGATAACCTTAATAAAACGAGGAGTATAAATATTGTAAAGGATGATAGGATAAAAGCAAAAGAAAATTTAGTTAACCACAATAATACTGCGGATAAAAACGAACCAATTGTTGTAAATAAAAAGGTTGACGGAAATAAAGCCGATGAAACAAAACGCAACACCACAAAAGTGGCTACGTCAATGAAGTATGAAACGCATGACTTAAAAACTGGAATAGATGCGAACAATGAAAGTGCTTTAATTAATAAGCATCAGGATTTATCCTCACCAATAAAATCAAATCTCCCCCAGACAATAGTGAAAGAAAAAGATCTCGTGAAGAATGAGGAAATAATTCAGTCAAACACATCAGGTATTAAGGTGAAGGATTCTTCAACCTCAATAGGTCAAAATAAAACTATCGCTAAAGCAACTAAAAAGAAAGCTCCCGTCTCCTCCCGGTTTTCGCTAACGGCTTATTTTGCACCCGAATTTGCCGGTTATATTCTTAAAGACGATGAATTAAATCAGCACGATAATAAGCAGATAATAGAAAAGCGTGAAAAGGCAGACCCCTCTATTTCAACAGGAGTTTTATTAGGCTATAGTTTAAATAACAGGTTCACAATTCAGTCGGGGGTTACTTATTCTTCAACTAAAATCAGCATTGATGCTTCAAAAATTTATGCAGAAGCAACTTATGCAGGGGATATCAAGTACCGGTTTAACACCTCATCAGGTTATAGTTATATTTTACCTTCTATTAGTGCTTCACCTGCTATCGGCGATAGCTTAGTAACAAGAATTTCTGAGCATCTTCTCCATCAAATAGTTGTACCCGTTATGGCCAAATATAAGTTTGGAACTAAGAAGCTAACCGTGAATGCTGGGGCTGGCATTGCGTTTAATTTTTTAACGAAAGCAACTTTAGGTACTGAACTTGTCAATTCGCAAAACCAGGAAGTTGAAAGCTTTACCAAATTAGATGGATTAAAAAAAGTCAGCTACAGCTTGTTGCTTTCGCCAGAGCTTCAATATAGCATCTCAAAAAAATGGAGCCTTAGTGCCATGCCTTACTTAAAATATGCATTGTCGTCAGTGAATAAAAGGAGTGTTGTAAAAACTTATCCTTACAATGTTGGTTTAGGAGTTGGGGTTGTTTATAGGTTTTAATTTTATTGCATTTTTGGATAATAAATTCAATCATCACATCATCAAAAAAGCATTGATACCAGCAATCTATCCATTAGGAGTAAACATTACATTTATAGAAAGATAAAGACAATATAAATTCTCCAGAAATTGGCAATAACAGAACAAACCGGGGGCAATCTCAAATTTGGCCTGGTAAAATATAAAGGGACTTCCTGAAAATCTGGAAATTGTTTTTCCTATAATTAATATTATGTTAAACAGGCGCACAGCCCCCCTCACGAAAGAAAAAATAAAAAGGCCAACGCTTCTATTAAACACATATTTGTAGACCCCGATTGGGTTTGGAAAAGTTTATATGAAAATTTGTCCTCTAAGTTTTAAATCCATTATATTTAATACCCCCTCACATCTTGTAATATATTTTTTAACCGAATAAATATACGTTTTGCAATAATCAGGCGTTATATTTGTTCTTAACTTATAAGTTAAGTTGAAAGTTCAAATTGTTCATTTGGAAGATTTTGATAAGGCATCTCTATATTCAGCTCAAATTTTAAATGACAATTTGGATATTGTCGGCAGTGAACAGTATTTGGAATTTTTGCATGGAAAGAAAAAGGTGGAGAAAGATCGGCGGCAATTGGGAGAGCTTCAAAAAATAATAAAACGAATGGTAACTCTTGATGGAGCCGAAGAAAACTTTTTTAGAAGAGAAAATTCTTTTAGAGCATTGCCCCCGCACTGGTTTACTTTTTTTGACAGTGACGGAATTGAAGATTTTGGCTTGAGGCTATACTGTATCAGGGTGAACGATGAAGCTCTTATTCTTTTGAACGGGGGTAGAAAAACTGCCCAATCAGTACAAAATTGCCCTAATTGCTTTCCTCATTTCCAATTTGCAGATAAACTAACTACTGCTTTTTATAATGCAATCTATCTAAATGATATTGAAGTAGACGGCAGTCAAATTAAAACCGACCCCAATTTTTACTTAGAGATTTAAACTAAGAAATATGAAAGAGAGAGTAAAATCAACTAGCAAAGCGTTTGATTTAGAATGTGAAGATTTACCTGAAATAAATAGCAAGTTTGTAGATATGTCACTGACTATAGCCAGGTATATGTCTAATTTCACAAAAAGCAAAGAATTTAAACAAAAAGACATTGCAGATAAATTAGGGAAAACGGAGCCTGAGATAAGCAAATGGTTTTCAGGTTTACATAATCTAACCTTGAAATCTATTATTAAACTACAATTAGCCTCACCTATCAAGCTTTTAAACCCTGCACTTTTTGTAGAAGAAAAAACAGATAACACTACTGCTTCATCTGCAATTGTTGTTAATATGGATTCTCATTCATATGCAAAAACATCTTCTCATCCTGCTAAACTAGGATAATAAAGCATATTACTAATGGAGTTTAAATTTAAGTTTAAAAATATTGAGCTGACTTCAAAAGAGATGGTGGAGCCCCCCCCGGACCTTCCATATGTTAGTTTTAAATATAACATCAGAGTAGAAACAAGAGTCCAAAGTGAAATTAAATCTGTACTGATAATTGTTAAAGTCATTATTTCAGACGAAAAAACAGACGTTTTTTTGGCAAAGGTTAACGCAATCTGCGTATTTGAAGTAGTAGATTTTGAAAAGCATATTGTATTGAATGAAGATGGGTTATATACTATCCCACCTTCATTAGAAAATACCATAAGACCTGTATCAATTTCCACTGTTAGGGGAATAATATATTCAGAGTTTCGTGGTACTTATTTAGGTTCTTCAATTATGCCTGTCGTTTTTATGTCTGACTTTGTAGAAGAAAACAAAAAGTAATTCATAGTTCCATCCGTATCACGGCCAAGTCAGCATTTTTGTAAAATGCATGGCTATTTTTTTTATTTTTTCTTTTGCCACGCACAACCCACGCTACTTGCCAGCGCACAGGGGAATTTTCTTATCGGGAAACTTAAAAATTCCCCACCCACCCTACGGCTAACCTGAGTAACATAATATGAGTTATACAAATTTTTAATTACTCTAATGATAAAGAACGACCTATGCTATTGCAATCTTAGCACTAAACAATAATGCTCGGTAGCGAACAGTTTATTAAGAATCACACTTCCCTGGAGTGTAAAATAAAACCCCCGGTAAGATTACCAGGGGTTGCTGAAATTTTTAATAATAATCAAAATCCATTTTTATGAGGACTACTATTTTATAAACGGAAGGATTTATTTTTTATTGTATTACATACCGGGGCTCATCTGAGGTATTTGAAGCTTTCCAGATTTTTCACTTCAAAAAATGTTTCATGCACTAAATTGCCGCCTCACCTAACCTCAATCACCATGAAATACTTATTGCTGGCAATAGCCTTTTTTACTGCACAGGTGACATTTTCTCAAAAACCTATCCACATTAATGAAGCCATCAACAAAGTTGGCGATACAGTTACAATCTGCACCAAAATATATGGTGGCAGGTTTATGGAAAACTCCAAAGGTTCCCCAACACTATTAAATGCAGGCGCCAGTTATCCAAATTCTCCGCTTACAGTAGTCGTAACTGGTGATGCAAGAAAGTTATTTGACTTTAAGCCCGAGGAATATTATAAAGACAAGTCTATATGCGTTACAGGAGTTATCGAATTGTATAAGGAAAAACCCCAGATTGTTGTTACGAAGAAGGCGCAAATTGAGGAAGTAGTTAAAATAACTCCCAATCAATAATATTTAGAAAAAGTTAGTTAATCTTTCAGTAGAAATCTTCCAACCCACTCTGTCTAAGTCAGCACTTTGTGCAAACAAAAAAGAGCCGCATC
>JANPPB010000369.1:0-12392 GCA_031428295.1 Segetibacter sp.
TATAGATCATCTCAGGAATGTGATCGCGGTAGCGATTGCAAAAAACAAATTTGCCAATTACCTTTTCCTCAATCGAAACATATACAGCACTGGCCTCATCGTGTTTACTGCCGGGTTTTACAAAACTCTTAGAGCCAAGACCAATCAGGTCGCCATCCACTATGCCTTCTATACCCTTACCCGTAGTTTCAGAAAAACCGATCACCCGCTTTATTTGCTTTTCGCACAAATAGCTTGCAATACCTCTGCTTAAGGGGTGAATAGACTGAGCCGCAAGTGCCGCAATTTTGGTTTTTTGCGCTGCAGTAAGTGGCTTACCCACATATTCAATATCCAGGTATTCGCCGTTTGTAAGGGTGCCTGTTTTATCGAATACCACATGATCGATTGCTGCCAGTTTTTCGATGGTTTGTGCATTGCGCAGGTAAAATTTGTTGTGGCTTAGCAGGCGAAGAATATTTCCATTTGTAAAGGTGTTGCTCAGGAGCAAAGCGCAAGGACAGGCAATGATGAGCACCGCGGTAACACTTGTTAAAACTTTTGAACTATCGGCAAAACTCCAATACAAAGCAGCCAGTGCTGCAATGCCAAAAACAATCCAGGTAAAGTATTGGCTAATCAGGTGTACAAAAGATTGTTTCTCTTTGTTTGAATCCGCGGCGGCAGTATCGCGGTTCCAAAGCCTGGTAAGGTAGCTTTGCTCTATTTCTTTAATCACTAAAATTTCAATGTTAATGCCGGTTTGTTTACCACCCGCATACACCAGCTCTCCCATTTCTTTATAAACAGGCATGCTTTCACCAGTAACAAAACTGTAGTCGATGATGGCATATCCGCTGGTCAAAATTCCATCGGCCGGTATCAACTCACTATTATGTATTAGCAGCGTATCGTTAAACTTTATTTCGGGCAAGGTTACCAGTTCTTCCTTGCCTGCTCTCAGGCGGGTAATGGCAATAGGAAAATAAGAAGTGTAATCGCGGTCAAAATTTAGTTGTGCGTATGTTTTCTCCTGCAACGTTCTTCCTATCAGCATAAAAAAAACTATTCCGCTCATGCTATCAAAATAACCTCCACCCGAAGCAGAAAGTATTTCATAAACGCTGCGTACAAAGGTTACCCAAATAGCCAAAACAATGGGTGCATCAATGGAGAGAAACCGATGCTTTAAGCTTTTCCAGGCGGTGTTATAAAATTCTGAAGCACTATAAAAAACAACAGGTAAGCTCAATATTAAACTAAGGTATCTAAAGGTATATACCAGGCTGCTGTCGCTCATGTTTATGCCCAGGTATTCAGGAAAACTTAGCAGCATGATGTTGGCAAAACAAAACCCTGCAACCCCCAATTTGTAGATTTTCGACTTATTGATCGATGGCTTTTCCTTTTTAAGATCGTTATAGCTAATGTAAGGTTCGTAACCAACGCTGGTTAACAACTCAGCTATCAACCGCAACGAAACATATTGGTTGGCAAACACAATATCAACCTCTTTACGGCCAAAGTTTACTTTACTGCTGATGACATGCTCGTTTATGCGGTGCAGGTTTTCGAGCAGCCACAAGCAACTGCTGCAATGTACCTGTGGAAGGTAGAAAGTGACATGCGTTTGTGACTGGTTGGAAAAAGTGATAAGTGAGCGGCTGATCCTTTCATCATCAAGGAATAAAAACTTATCCTTTCTTATTGTAAAGCGCTGGACACTGCCCGGATTTTTTGCCAGATCGTAATAATTGCACAAATTATTTTTACTTAGAATCTCATAAACCATTAAACAACCCTGGCAACAAAACGATTTTTCGTGCAGCACTACCGGGTGCTTTCCACAATCTTCGCCGCAATGATAGCAGGTAGTGGTTTGTAGTACTTTATGGCTCATACAGTATGTGTTTAATAAACCCAAATGTATTAACCGCCCAACGCAACAACGATGATTGGGTTCACCCCTAAGGATGATCGAAATCAGGTTTCTACGTGCATGCATGATGTAGTTTGCATAATCGTATAAACAGGAGTTTGCCTGGAAATAACAAATGGAAACAGGAGTTAATTAATATGATGAGTGTCATAATAAAGGGATGATCAAAATCGCTCATTTTACCTTTCAATCATTATAATTTTACAACTACACAACACACAGTGAGACTGATTAATGACCTACATATGGATGCTTTAAAAAAACAAATTCAAATTAATAATGAAACTTTTCTGAAAGACATTCAGACAAGCTTTAATACGTATTACCCGTATTTAAAAATTGAATTTTCAGAGGCAAAGAAGTATCCTTTGGAGCCAAGGCTTAAAAACGATCATTATAGTACGCAGGTGAAGGATCTTTCACTTTTACAAAATCCCGTAGCAATTGACGTAAGCAATAAAAGAACCATTGAAGAAATGATTAAAGACTTTGAGAAACATACCGGAACCAATATTAACGTGTATAGAAAGTCGGGCAATATTTGGAACTTGATTACGCTTACCGGCAATTGGACCCTAGAAAGCCAGAACAATGCAGGGCTATTTATCAGCTCCGAAATGCAATTAGCCGGCTAATAGAAGTATGCTGTTTTGTGGCTCATCATAATCCTACTGACACTTTAGTAAGGCAGGTTCCTCAACTTCTTTTCATCCAAAATAATCACCTTGCCCACTTGTATGTCTATCAGCTTTTCTTCTTTAAAATCTCCCAGGGTTCTTATCAGCGACTCGGTTGCAATGCCAATTGTTTGAGCCATATTTTCGCGGCTAAGATTGAGTTGTGGTTTGGCTTCGTTTTCAAACTTATATTTCTCCAGCAACTGTACTAAACCAAAGGCTACTTTTTTACGCAGGGTGTTATAGGCAAGGTTCAGCAAGCTATCTTCCTTTTCTAAAATATTGTGGGTAATAATCTTAATAAAGGTTTTTGCAATACCTAAATCGGTTGACACCAATTGCATAAAATCTTCGCGGGGAACCAGCATAATTTTAGCATCTTCCAAAACCTGGGCGCTCTCTTTGTAATTGCATTCTTCCAGTATGGGCGTATAGCCAAAGTAATCTCCTTCGGCATAAATATTAGTGATCAACTCTTTGCCGTCATCGTTGGTTCTGTAAATTTTTACTTTGCCCGATACAACATAATAAACCGCCCGGGGCCGCTGTCCTTCTTTATAAACAAATTGCTTTTTGCTGTAATTGAATACTTCTCTTTCATCGCTGCTCAGCTTTATCTTTCCTGATTCCTGCACATCTTTTATAAAATTATTTAAGGCGTCAGCACCTTTGTAGTGTTGTTTTATCAGGTCATTTTTTTTTAAACGAACCTCTATGGCATTCAACAATTCAATACCATCAAATGGTTTGGTTATATAATCATCGGCGCCCATTTCCATACCTCTTCTAAAATCTGTTTTTTCTGATTTGGCAGTTAAAAAAATAAAAGGGATTGAAGCAGTTTCGGTGTGTTTGCCTAACAGGTGATACACTCCATAACCATCCAGTACCGGCATCATAATATCGCAGATAATGAGGTCGGGCTTTTCGGCCAGGGCAAGTTCAACACCAGCCTTTCCATTTTCGGCAGTAAGTACTTTGTAATTAGATAACTCAATAATTTCAGCCGTGTTTTCTCTAACCTCGTCATTGTCTTCTATAATCAATATTTTTTTCATACAGCTTAATCTTTTGGTTGAGGAAAATAAATAGTAAATGTGGTGCCTTCGTTTAAAGCGCTCTTCATTTTAACATGCCCATCCAGCAACTCCAGGTATTTTAAAATAATGTGCAAACCCAGCCCGGTTCCCTGAATGTTGGCCGCATTCTTTGCCCTAAAGAACCGTTGAAAAAGGTATTGCTGGTCTTCTGCGGAAATGCCTATCCCATCGTCCTGCACATTTAAAATAAGATGGTCGTTTTCAACAAAAGTGATCACCATTATAGAACCGTTTTCAGGACTGAACTTAATGGCATTTGATATGAGGTTAATCAAAATATTTTTGAGCAGGTAATGATCGATCCATACATCGCCGGCAATCATATATTCGCAAACAATTTTCTGCTCTTGCTTTGTCAAAGGCTCCAGTTCAACTATAATTGATTTAATAAATTCGTTAAAATCTGTTGAAGAAAATTTTTCAAGTTTTGGCTGAACCAATCCTTCTTCCAGCTTGCCTAACGATAAAAAATCTTCCAGAATATTTTTCATTCCCCCTACTGCATTTTTAATGCGCTTCACATGCTTATCAACCTTTAGGTCAAGGTGGGCTTCATTGTATTTTTCTATAAGGTAGGCTGAGGATAGTATGGTACTAAGCGGGGTTCTAAACTCGTGGGAAGCCATGGTTACAAACCCTGACTTTAGTTCGCTTAACTCTTTTTCGTTTTCAAAGGCTTCGTTCAATTCTTCTTTCGATTTTTCTAATTCTTTTAAGGCTTCACGTAGCATTTTGGTTCTGTCTTCTACGGTCTGTTCCAGGTCGGCATTCATCTTTTTTATCTCCGAAGTAATTTTTACCAACTCATTTTTTTGTTGCAACACAAGGGTCTCTTGTTTCTTTCTCACAGTAATGTCTATTACAAAAGCTATAACAAAGGTTTGATTGTTTAAAAGGTAGTGGCTAAGGCTAACTTCAACGGGAAATGTTGCGCCATCTTTTGTTTGGGCATATAAATCGCGACCATGGCCCATAATGCGTGGCTCGGGATGCTGGTAATAGCCTTCCCTGTAAGCAATGTGCTTATGGTGTACAGACTGGGGTAATAATATTTCGACCTTTTTACCCAAAACCTCGTGGCGTTCGTAACCAAACCTGCCCTCAGCATACTTGTTAAAATTAATAATGTTGCCTTCGTTATCAGTAACTACTATACCAATGGAGGCAAAATTGAAGAGGGCTTCAAACTCTTGCAAACTTGATGGGGGATTAACAGGCAAAGTTTCGTTATTTAAAGACATAAACTATCAGCATGATGGTGTAGGAAGGCAAATCTACACTCCTATTCCTACTTGCCACCTAACATGTTTATTAATACCAATGTTTAAAATTGAAGCAATAGCTGGCTGATCCCTCTTACAGGTGCGGCTGGGATACTTCCTCAATTCCCTCGTAATTCTCAAACCTTCCCGTTTTCTTTTCAATATTAATTTTGTAAATCACTCCACTTACTTCCTCCATATCGTTGGATTGAAAAGGCCAGTTAGCTGTAAAGCGGGCCATTTCTCCCGAAACCATTGGCATATGCCTGTTTAGAAATATTTCAAGTGCAGCTTTTCGCTCTTTGGCATCTGTTATTTCCTCAAACTCACCCCACAAGATCACAGTCTTCCAGTTTGCCAGATCTTTTATATTCTCCACTTCAAAACAAACCTTAGGGTTTTTGCGCATGAGTTCAATTTTTAACCCTTCATTACTTCGTGCATATATGCAAACTCCATCGTAAGCATAGCAAACAGGCACTATGTAGGTTACACCATTGGCGTGGCAACCTATGCGTCCCAACACCTGGTTGTGTAATACTTTTTCTATGTGGTTTTCATCTAGTTGTCCTAACATAACATGCTTTGTATGGTTAAATAATATGGTAAAATTATCAGGTTCAATTTTTCAGGTTGATGACATGCGTCATGCAATAACATGATCTGCAACAGCTAATATCCGGGCAACCAGCAGATACCAAACTATTGACCATTGTCATGATGATACCTATTGTACATCATGAATAAGGGTGTAAAAAACTTGAAATTTTGTAGTGTTGAAAAGAATTACCAGCCGGGCCAAACTCATATAGTACAACAATAGTTATAGAGCATGGTTTTTGTGATCATATATAGCTTGCCTCTCCAATAATGTTGTATAAAGGAGCGGTTTAAAACTCTTTTTTGAACTCGATTAAACTACTGCAACTCATGGAAACTACCGACAACATTTTGCAAAACTGTATGTTTTGGTTAACTGATATATCCAATTACAGGTGCAGATTAAAAAAATTGCAGCAATACCTGCAAACCTCAAAAACCCGGTTCTCACTCCAGGGTAAATATGAAAATTTCATTAACCTTACACGGGATGTACAAACTGCTATGAAAAAGTTGCAATCAATTGAAAGCCGGGTCATCCACGCAATCAACATGCACCAAAACGAATTGTATGTTCCTTCTCTAACCAAATGGTCTGAGCTGCAGAATGAAAATGAGTTGTTCGATCATATGATGTATGCCAATAAAATTGTAGTTGAATTGCAACGGGCTGTCCATTATTGCTTTGAAGAAAATAAGGAGGTGGACCATACATCCATCTTAATTGAAATGCCTGCAATTAAAAAAATAAAGCACCGGCAAGCCTAATTGTTAAAGCACTTCCTCTATGACTTTAACCATTTGCCACCCTTGTAAATACTTTAGGCTTTGCCTTGTTTTAAAGGAAACTGCACATAGAAAGTTGTGCCTTGTTGTGCAACAGTAGTAAACCATATTTTTCCCTGCGCTTTTTCAACAATGCCTTTGGTAATAGCCAGTCCCAGGCCCGTACCCGACGACTTGGTGGTAAAATTTGGTGTAAATATTTTTTCGTGCATCCATTCAGGAATGCCGTTACCACTGTCGAGGATGCTTACCAAAACAGAATGGGCTTCTATAGTTTGTGTAATAACAATGATTGAATTTTGTTTGTCAGATGATGCTTCAATAGCGTTTTTAATAAGGTTGGTAAATAACCTGTTGACCTGTGTTTTATCTGCAAAAATCATTGCCTTCTTTATGGGTTTATGCCACACCAGGGTTACAGCTTCGTTGTTGTTATAGAGGTCTGTTAGTGATTGAAGAACGTCAGTTATATCAAACACTTCGTTATTTGCCCGCTCAATATTGGCAAACTGCGAAAAGTCGCTGGCTATTTTTGCAAGCTGGTCAATTTGCTCAACCAATGTAGCCGCCACTTTTTGAGAAAGTTCCTGAATTCCGGGCTTCTTTTCTGCAATAGCACGTTGCAGGTATTGAATGCTTAGCTTCATAGGCGTAAGCGGGTTTTTAATTTCGTGAGCTACCTGCCGGGCCATTTCACGCCATGCACCTTCGCGTTCGCTTTTAGCCAAAGCCTGGGCACTCTCCTCCAGTTTGCTTACCATTTTATTGTACTCGTTCACCAGTGCTCCAATTTCATCCCTTGTGTCCCAGGCAATTTCTTCGTTAAACTTACCCAGGTTTATATCACGCATTTTATGACCAATTAAGGTAAGCGAGTTAGTGATACGATTGGTAAGGAACACGGCAATAACACCGGCCAAAACAAAAATGATGGCATTTAAATTTATAAGGGTAACCAGGAAGTTTGATATTTCCTGGTTCAATTCGTTTTGCGAGTTAAGGTAAGGGATGTTAATGTATGCGTACGGTTGTCCATTATCATTTTTTATAGGAACATATATGCTCAGGTAAGTAAAATTGCCCACCTTCTCCTGTTGAATTACCTGTATTTCGTGCTTATTATGCAGTTTATAAAAAGCAGTAGGATCCATCATGTTGCTTAAAATATGCTTTTGGTAAACATAGGGCTGGGTAGATACTTTTAGCTTTCCGTTCATGTCGTAAAAGTTTACATCTACATCATGTGTCTCCGATATATCCCGGATGTTTTTTTCCAACTGGCTGCTGGCACCTTCATCATAAATCTTAACCACATCGTCGGCCATCTCGTGGGTTGAAACCTGATCCTGCACTTCTCTTGCCAATATTTTTATAGCCTTGGCAAGCCGATCGCGTTTGTTGTTTTCGAACCTGGATATGTAAAACGAAATAGTTGATACACCAATTACCAGAAAGGAGAATACGCTGATGAATAAAATGGTCGACTGTATCTGGTAGCGAATATTGAACCGAAGCGACTTTTTAATTTCGGTCCACCTAAACCGGCTGCGCAATAACAGGCTGCCTATATGAAAAACGATGAGAATGAACAGAAACGAGCCAAACAGATAAGCAAACAAAGTGATGGCTTCAAATAACATGCTGCCATCTTTAATAACCATTACCAGTTTATTGCCCCCGGCATTGTACCAAAGTATGTTATATTTTCCCTCCTTTGTTTCCTGGAACTCCTGCTTAATCGTTTTGCTTTTGGGTAGCTGCGACATAAAATTATAGTCGCCATTGCTTGTAACCAGATTGCCCTTGTCGTACACAGCGTACGAGTAATTTAGGCTGATGTCGGAAGTAATGTCTTTAACCTGTTTAAACAATTCAGGGTATAAGGCTTCGCTTTTGTATCGTTTTGGTTTAGCAAGCAAAAAGAAATAGCCTGTTACAGTTCCATCATAGTCCTTTATATCCTTTTGAAAAATGTAACTGAAGCTCTCAAAGTTATTCTCGTGGTAATACAGGTCGGGAATATTAGTGTTCTTACTTTGATTACTTATGATATTGCTAAGTATGTCGTAACTAACCGAGTCCTCATTGTATAGGCTGTTATAGTTTTTATCGAAAGTATAAATGCGGGTATCGTATTTATTAATGTAACCACTAAAACTTTCGTTAATCACACTGTCTTTTATAAACTTATTACTTACGGGGTTTTGCAATCGCACATAGTTATTAGAAAAAAAAACATTATTAAAGTTGATGACAGCAATGCTTAAAATATTTTGTCCCGATGGATCGGATTGCATGGCAATATCTTCGGCCCTACGTTTACGCACCTGCGACTCCAACAACCCGTTTTGATAAATAATGAGCGCCGATATGGAGGCAGCAAAAAAGATGAGCCACATTAAAAAAAACGAAGAACGCATCATCGGTTTGTACAAATCGGCGGGGCGCTTTTCCATTATAAACAGGTAAAGTAACAGCCAACCCAAAACAAATAAATTGCTTACCGTTAGGTTTGAATTTAGGGTAACGCTTAAAAATACAAGTCCCATTAATGCGGCTGACAGATACTTTGCCCACCAGGGCATATCGGTTAGTTTGTGCAGCAACAATAGTATGATATGCGACAGGTGGAAGAAAGAAAGTGTGATGAAGCAGAGGATTAAAAAACTTATGAAGGTGTAAATAGAAAGACTGAAAAAATTACTGATGTCGAAGGAGATTTTTGAATCGACAATCAGGCTACGTACTACACTGGCAGCTACAATGGAAAGTAACAGCAAAATACCTGATAACATTAAGGTAACCACCCACGAAGCTTTGCTTTTAACCGGCTTTAAATTTTCGATAGTGGGCAAAGAGGTTTGCTTAAAAAAAGAAACGAGCCAAAATACCAATATCATGTTAATGAGTAAATCGCCTAACGAAGGATGTATGCTGTTGGAAGCATAAATAAAGGGATCGAACAACTCGAGATGCCGGTAATTAAATGGTATGGGCAGGTGGTAACTAACGTAACGAATGATTAGTATTACAGCAGTTAAAAAAAGAAACCCTTTTAACGGGCCAACTTTTTTGCTTAGATCGGTAGCCAGTACATTTACAAAAATCAATACAAAAATCAGGGCCAGTATGCGCAGGGTAAGACTGTAAACATCATAATAAACTTTGTTCTTTATATCAATCTCTTTCAAGCCAAATAATACCTTTCCATCCCCGTTCTTAATATCAACCGTACTGCCAGTTGTAACCAACTCATAACGTTTTTCAAGCGATCTGATGCCTGAAAATTCAGTTTTGAGGTAGCTGGTCTTTACAAAGTAATTAGAACGAATGGGGATCATGGCAATCAAAACCGCCTTGTTTTGTTGCAGGGTTACAGTGGTTTTTATCAGCTCAAACTCACCATTGGGATATACTACAAAATATTTTCCATCCGGTCTTAGTACATCATTATCCTGTGGTACCACATCATGCGAGTTCCAAAATTGCAATTGCAGCGACCCATAAATATTTTTCCGGTAAACAAACATTCCTGGCTTTTCATCTTCAAACCATTCTATTTGGGGCTTACCAATTCTACCGATAACAATGTCTTGTATTAAGGGTATGTTTTTGGCAAAATCTGCCACCATTTGCTCGTTGGTCTGCAGGTAATTTTCGAAGCGTTGTTTAACACGATTAGGCGAAGAAGTGTATGACCAATAATTGGTAAATATGAAGGACAGCGTATATAGCCACGCAGCCGTAATTAGTAAGTAGCCGTTTTTGTAAATGCTTCTTCGTATAGTTTTATTCAAGAGGTTGTTCTTTGCTTTTTTATTTCATTCCACAGGGCATCCATTTCTTCCAGGTTAAGGTCGGCAAGATTCTTACCATTATTACTGGCAGCTTCTTCCATCAATTTAAAACGGAAAATGAATTTTTTGTTGGTTTTCTCAAGGGCGCCTTCGGCGTCAATTTGCAAAAACCGTGCGTAATTTATCAGGCTAAAAAGTACATCCCCAAACTCCTCTTCTATGTGATTAATATTTTTATGGGCAATTGCTTCATGCAGTTCGCCCATCTCCTCTTCCACCTTCTTCCAAACATCTTCCTTATTATCCCACTCAAAGCCTACCTGCCGGGCTTTGTCCTGTATTCTGGTAGCTTTTATAACTGCCGGCAAACCTTCTGGTACTCCACTTAATACGGATGGTTTTCCTTCACGCATTTTCAATTGCTCCCAATTCTTTTTTACATCATCTTCGTTGTTCACTTTTACATCGCCGTAAATATGCGGGTGACGGTAAATCAATTTTTCGCTGATGCCTTCCAGTACTTCCTGCAGCGTAAACTGGTTTTGCTCTGCCCCAATCTTAGCATAAAAAAGCAGGTGGAGCATCAGGTCGCCTAACTCTTCCTTAATGCCTTTCCAATCGTTGTTGGTAATGGCATCGGTAAGTTCATAGGTTTCCTCAATGGTTAATGGCCTGAGTGTTTCAATAGTTTGCTTTTTATCCCACGGACATTTTTCCCTTAGATCGTCCATTATTTTAACAAGGTCCATAAACCGCTCTGCTACTTGTGTCATGTATAAACTATTGAACCGTAAATATAGATAGAATGAAAATGTTGTAAGCCTGGTTACGGTATAGCAAACAGGTTTTACCAGCACCATTATAAAGGCAATGCTACATTTTCATTGTTAAAATCCGGATAAATCAAAGGCTCTGTATAAGTGAAGGCGGACTAATAAACAGCTATGTTTTTTCGTTAACATATATGCATCTATTTTTGAAAGCTTATATGTTTTATGATGAAGAAATTAATAGTTGTAGTGGTTTTGTTGATTGTGAGCAGGCAGGCCGAAGCCCAGTATTATTACCTTGATGTTATTGGTACGCAACAAACCAACGATCAATATAAAAAGATAACACAGCACAATTTAAACTCAATATCAGCCACAAGTTTCGAACAAAACAGTGAACCGATAACTGATTTTGTACTTGAGCAATCAATCGGCAAAAATCAAATAGTAACACGTTCCGCATCTATAAACAGTAAAGAGTCGTTTTTTAAAAGTTATTATGACAACCAGCAATTGGTTAAAACTATCGACAGTAACAACAGCGCCATTAATACAGTTGATTACAAATACAATAGCCAGAACAAACTGCTTTCAAGCACTTCCTCAAATAAAGATTTTGATGGCACATTTGACCAAACTGAAGTGCATCAATGGCAATATGATAACGATAGCCGCCCTGTAAACATGCTTAAGATTAGAAACAATGCTGACACTACGGTTATCGAATTTAAGGCAGACGCAGCAGGCAATGTAATAGAAGAAAACTGGAAGAAAAACAATCGCATTATTGAAACGTACTATTATTATTACAACAGCAAAAATAAACTAACAGATATAGTAAGGTATAATCGCAAGGCCAGGCAAATGCTACCCGACATTATGTTTGAGTACGATGCAACAGGCCTTATAAGCCAAATGATACAAACACAAGGCACCAGCGCCAACTACCTTATTTGGCGCTACGTTTACAATAATAAAGGTCTTAAAGAAAAGGAATTTGCCTTTAATAAAAAGAAAGAACTACTTGGTAAAATTGAATACGCATATAGGTAGTCAGTATGGCCTTTAGTGCCTCTATATATCCTTATACGGATGGACTACTACGCTCAATATATACCTGCTTTAACCATCCTCCTACGATTTAAACTTGCATCAACATTTACTTTCAAGCCACCTGCATCTGGCAAAAAAATTGAAGGAATAAATTTATATTGTCGATAAGTGTACAGTTCTACTTTCTATGTAGGCTAATCATATTCATTTAGAAACATTTCTTTCGGAGGGAAATATAATTTCGCTTTTATACCTGGTAAATTTTTTTTATAGCCGGAAGTAAGGCTTAATGCTGCTTTCCCCTTACAAGATTTCTCCAGAAAATAGAACCCTCGTGTGGGGAAGATTACAAGATACCTGAATAAGACTAATGTTTAATTTCTGTTAGAAACTATACATCCTATGTACAACATTTTTTTACAGTACATC
>JANPPB010000370.1:0-3839 GCA_031428295.1 Segetibacter sp.
GGATACTGGTTTTGAAATGGTCAATAAGTTTGGTTTAAATACACTATCGCGGCAACCATAACTATCAACAACCGTCAACCGTACGCCAAATACGCCGGCACTATCATACTGGTGACTAAAGGGACCGTTTGCAAGGTTCTCCATCTTTCCATCACCGTAACTCCATATATAATTTGATATAGGGTGTATACCATCGCTTTTAGAAGTATCGTTAAAAGGAACTGAAGTCATAAAACAGGTTGCAGTAAACGGAACAGAAAAGCCAGCTTTAGGTCCATATACATTAATGGGTGTTGCTGTAGAAACGGTGTATTTACAGCCCAACACATCCTTGACAATTACATAAGGATTTACCTGGCCGGTAGTAGTATAATACTGGGCCAAAGCATATAAAGTTGAAACAATAGGTGTTACTGTTTCAGCACCTGCCGCATACCATGTATAATCAACAATGTTACTGGCGGTAACATTGGTTACGGTATAAGTCATTCTTGCATTATGGCAGCTTACAGAGTCGGTACTTAATAAACGCGGATCTTCATTAACCACTTTCACAAATTTTGAGAGTATGTGTTCGCAGGTACCATTTGTAACCTTTAGAATTACCTTATAGTTACCGGGTTTTGCGTAAGTATGCGATGGAAATTGTATGTCTGATGAAGTTCCGTCACCAAAGTCCCATGACCAGGTTGATGCACCAATAGACTTATCAATAAAATTACGTGTCAAAGGACTGGTACATAAAAATGCGGTATCAAACCTGGCTATCGGCGGGCTTACATGTATGTAATTATTTTTAATCAACGTATCGGAACAACCAAAGTTTGTAGTAATTAAGGCTACTTTAAACCTACCGGTATCAGTATATAAATGCAGGGGGTTTTGCGCCACCGAATTACCACCATCACCAAACTGCCAAAACCATTCGTGAATAAAAGGTGTACCGGCAGAAAGGTCAGAAAAAGTAACTTTTGTTTGTGCACATACATCTAAAGGATCAGCAGAAAAGGCTGTTGATGGCCGCGTTCCCACTTTAACTGCATCGGTTATTCTAATGGTATCAGTACAACCAGACCCGGTTAACACAATCAATTTTACTGTATATGCACCTGAAGTAGTGTAAATATGACTAGGCTTATCAAGGGTTGAAGTGGTACCATCCCCAAAATCCCATTGATAACTGGTTACAGGCTCACTGCTGGTAACCACTGCCAGTGGATTTATGGTATATGGAATACAACCTCTTACAGGTAAGCCTGTGATGGAAGTTATTTTAGGAGCGGCAATATTAACCAATGCGTTTTTAACCAGGCTGTCTTTACATCCGCTGGCATTGGTTACTACAAGGGTTACGGCAAAGTTGCCGTATTTGGTAAATATGTGTGTCGGAGATACAATTGTGGAAGTGGTACCATCGCCAAAGTTCCAGAGATAGGATACGCCACCAACACTAAGGTTTGTAAAGTTGGCTGTATGCGGCAGCTTACACCCGATCAGGTTGCTTGCATCAAAATCAACCTTTGGACCTGCAAGTATGGTTATAGTTTTAGTTGTTGAATCGGAACAGTAGGTAAAGTTGCTTACGAGTTTTATTTTATAAACACCAGGGGTGGTATATAATTTTACAGGTGACAAAAGGGTGCTGGTAGTACCATCACCAAAATCCCATAACACACTTGATGGTGCAGGGGTTGATGTATTGGTTAATGTAAAAAGAGTATTAACACATATTTTGGAGGGTGCATTAAAGTTTGCTTTTACAAATGAAATGTTTACAAAATCTTTTTTACTTAAAGTGTCAGAACAACCCGAACTATTGAAAGCAATTAGCTTAATTGTATAGGCTCCTGAAGTAACATAACTTCCCACAGGGTCTTGTAATATTGATGTGCTGCCATTTCCCAAATCCCACTTATAGTTCAACACACCGGTACCCTCAGATTTATTGGAAAAGTTTACCACCACCGGCGACTTACAATTTGATGGAATATCAAAAGTAAAATCGGCTTTAACGCCGGTTCGTAGTTTTATGTAGGCAGGTCTTGTAAAAACCTTTACACAACCATTTGTATTTATCACCCTTAATGTAACGGTAAAATCACCAGCATTGGTGTAGGCGTGTTGGGGGTTTTGTAAGGTTGATAAATTTCCATCACCAAAATCCCATTGGTACGAGGCTATGGTGCCAGAACCGGCAAGGCTGCTATCGCTAAAAAATACTTTTAAAGGAAAACATCCGGTAGTATCGGAAGCTGCAAAGTTTGCCGTAGGCACCTCATGAACAGTAATAAATTTTATTTTAGCTACTGTATCCGCTCCATTCTGATTTTTGACGATCAGTTTAATCGTGTATTCACCAGGATTAAAATAAGTAGCAATCGGATCTTTAAGGTAAGAGATGGTTCCATTTCCCAGATCCCATTTCCATTCGGTTGGGCCTCCTGATGATTTGTCCGCGAAATTTACAACCATCGGTGGGCAACCTATGGTGGGACTAGCAGCAAAATCTGCTTTTACCTGGGCGGATGCATTTGTAGTGAGCAAAATGAGCGTTACTAACTGAATACAGTTCAGTAGCACCCTGTGTAAGGTTTTCATAGAAAAACTGGGATGGTTATCAATATGGATATTGGAATAGGCACAAAATCACCCGCACAGTATATAAACCAAAATCCGGACGTTTTATTTTATACAGCATTGATTTTTTATCATCTACACTTAAAATAAGTCCGTTTCGTAACAACCGATAGACCTTATAAAAATTGTAAAATGCAAAATTGCAAAGCGATGGGTAACAGTTTTTTGATAGTTGGTTGCACAAAAAAACCTGCCGGAGCTAATTGGGCAGGTTAAATTATATTGAAGGCGTTTACAATAAAAGGTACTGTTTCAAATTATGCGTACGTGTGTAAATGCATCATTTTTTCGCGTAAATAATTTACAAATACCTTACTGTCCAGCCCTTTGCCGGTTATACTTTTACACAGTTCTTCGCTATTGTAAAACCTGCCATGTGGATGCACTTTTTGCCGTAACCAGTTAAGTATGGTTGATGTATCGCCATCTTGCGCCACTTGTTGCAAAAGGCCAGGTTTATCAGATAGTAATTGTTGCCAAAACTGAGCTGCATAAAAACTGCCCAGGCTATAGGTAGGAAAATATCCAAAACTTCCATGGCTCCAATGCACATCCTGCAAACAGCCCTGTAAATCATCAGGGACTGCAATACCTAAAATATTCCTGTATTGCTCGTTCCAATAAGCAGGGATGTCCAAAGTTTTTAATTCGCCGTTTATTAACAGCTTTTCAATTTCATACCTAATCATTACATGAAAATGATAAGTCAGTTCATCAGCCTCCGTCCTAATTAATGATGGTTGAATTTTATTAATGGACCTTGTAAAATGATTGACTGTTACATTTTTAAACTGGTCAGGAAAAAGTGTAGATAACTTTTCAAAGTGAAAATTCCAGAATGGCTCTCCCCTGCCCACACAGTTTTCCCATAACCGCGATTGAGATTCATGTACACTTAACGAGGCATATTCTCCAATGGGTAAACCATATTCCTCAGCAGGCAAACCTTGTTCGTACAAGGCATGTCCTACTTCGTGAATGGTACTCCACGTCATATTACCAAAATCGTTTTCATCAATCCTTGTAGTAATTCTAACGTCCTGGTTATTAAAATTGGTAGAGAAGGGATGTTCCGAAATATCCTGCCTTCCGGCTGTAAAATCAAAGCCCAGAATGCCTGCAATCTGTTGGCCCCATTTCCATTGTACATCCTTTGGAAAGTGTTGGTGTAGAAAGTATGTATCGGGCTGGGGAAATGCTTG
>JANPPB010000371.1:0-1927 GCA_031428295.1 Segetibacter sp.
ATTTTACCACCCCGCTTTTGCAAGATCAGGCACTACGGATACCTGGGCAATTACAAACGCAGGCAACGGGTAAATGAAATATTGCAGCAGATGAATTTACCTCCACATGCAGCGCAGGCGCAAATAAGCACCACCATAAGAATGATAGAAAAGTATGGTACCGATGGCTTGTTATGCCGGTGCTGCAAAAAAGCAAAACTCCAACTGCTCTATGTGGTGGATGTAAAAGGCCACAAAGAAGTGCAAAGGGAATAGAGACTATAAACGGCGCACAAAAAGAAATTTATTCCTCAACGTTGAAGGACGTATTGCAAGAGGTATGCCCGGCACCGAAAAAAAGCAAGGCAGATCAAGGCAGACGGACTAAAAAAAACAAAAACCAGGTAATGCAATGAACTTACAAAACCTATTTACTGCAGGCGACAACGCTAAAAGAGCGCACAGCCATAGTGCAGGCATACTAACCGTACACAACCAGGTTCAATTGCGATGCTACTTTGCACCCTAAGAGCAGGCCGGCTACGGTCAAACAAGGAGTAGAACAAAAAGCCCCGGTAAGTCGCTTCTTATCGGGGCTTCGTTTAGGGCCTTTTCGTCTACTCCGCTTAATGTTAGCTGTAGTGCATTTAGGAGTAAATTAACTCAGAAACAAATAATAGAATACTGATTGGTGCACACACCAGCCAGCAATAGCAATTAAATAAGGGTAATATTTTTTCCTGTTTCTAATGTCAAAGATTATAAGGGCTATCAATATAGATTGTATAATGGCAAACTGAATATTTTGAGTAGCCAAATCAGAAAAACCAAAAATGTTTGGTAAAATCCGCCCCACTGTAGGTCCTAATAGCACCATTGCCGCCGCTATCATATACCGCATATGTAGCGAGGCTTTTTTATGATGCTTAATTGCCAGGCAATAAAAAAGTATAAGCAAAGATCCATCACCAATTGCGAAAAATGCGTTCTTAGGTGTATCAGAATTTAAGTTGTTGATTATACTGGGTATAAATGACAGCATCAGCAAAGGGAAAATGAAATAGGATAATTTGCCTAGTTTTCGATGCCATGCCATTTTTTTATTAACTATCAAAAATGGCTGTACAATGATTAGTGTAACCCAGACCACAGCAATAGCTGCATGGATATGAATGAACGTATGTTTTACTTTTTCAAATGTTGGAAATTGAACAATATATGTTTTGTAAAACCCTACAAATATTAGGGGGATTAACAGTAGAAAGAAATAACCGAGATACCTATAGGATTTTTCCATTTTTTATGATTGTTTAATGTGTTTAGTCATTGGTAAGCGCATTACAGCTAACGATTAAGTGTTTATGAAGTTGTGGCATTTGAAAAACGTCAGTTTCAATCAACCACAAAAGCAAAATAGTGATTTATAGTCGAATGCTAAACGTCCAGCCACAATTTTATAAACACACTGTTGTACTAAACCTTCGGTAGTTTGTAAGCCTCTCTAAGATTAAAGAGACTTTGTATATTCTGGATTAAAAATCCACTTTATGCAAACAACAAAACAAGCTACCGGGCTGCGTACCGCTTCCAAAGATTATGAAACAATTGTACAACAAGCCATCGGCAAGGTAACCGGTTTTCAGCAACTGTACAAAGACCTGGAAAGGGCCATTAATGTTTCGGGTAAAAGCACCAGCACCCTTACCAATTATGGACGCCACCTTGCACATCTTGCACTGCATTATCAGCAACTGCCTACTTAGCTCGATAGTGAGCAGGTGCCCGATTACCTGCAACTGGTAAAGGCTAACCGATCTCCCTCTGCTACCTTCTTTAAGTTTACGGTGTATGGTATGCGCTATGCCTGCAAACTGCGTGGCTTACCTTATCAACAGTTCTCACTTCCCTCTATTGACCGCAATGATAAACTGCCGGTGGTGCTTAATGC
>JANPPB010000372.1:0-2971 GCA_031428295.1 Segetibacter sp.
TCAACTTTAATTACATTTTCATCGGTGCCATTGCTTTGTTTGACAGCGCTTATTTCATGTACGTTTTTAATTATTCCTTCGGTGAATAAAAAACCGGTAGCCAGTTCTTCATCATTACCCGGTGTGCGCATGGTAACCGAAATGCTTTTTGTTACCTGTTTAGGAGGAATGCCATAGGTGATGCGTATTTCCAGGGGTTCTTCGACCGCTAAAAAATCGTCGGTTGCGTTTATTCCGGTTTCATCTACTTTATAAATTCCGGTGGAAATAATGGATGACCTGGCCATGAAAATATTTTAAAGATGTATGAAAATCTTATGCCCTTGCAATCTGATCCGGAATGTCGCGGCTCTTACATGTTCATATCATAAATATAAGAAAGCCATCGGCAGCAGGCTTGCAATAAACTGAATGGGTGCGGGAGAAATAAAAAACCCTTTGAATGTTATTTCAAAGGGCTCTTATGCAATGGTAGCTTTTAAGAGAACGGTTGATTGGTAAGTTTACCAACCAAGCAGGTAGGCAAATATCAATGGGGCTACAATGGTAGCATCACTCTCAATAATATATTTTGGGGTATGAATGTCGAGTTTGCCCCAGGTAATTTTTTCGTTAGGCACTGCTCCGCTATAACTTCCGTAGCTGGTGGTGCTGTCGCTTATCTGGCAGAAATAACTCCAGAAAGCAATGTTGTGCATTTCAAGATCCTGGTACATCATAGGCACTACACATATTGGAAAGTCGCCTGCAATACCTCCACCTATCTGAAAGAAACCAACACCTTTTCCGCTGCTGTTGTTTTTGTACCATTCGCTTAACCAAATCATGTAATCAATACCGCTTTTCATGGTGGTAGAGGTTAACTCACCCTTAATGCAATAGCTGGCAAATATGTTACCCATGGTGCTGTCTTCCCATCCCGGAACAATTAAGGGCAAGTTTTTTTCTGCTGCTGCAATCATCCAGCTATGCTCAACAGGTATCTCATAATTTTCCTTCATAACATCACTAAGCAACAACTTGTACATGTATTCGTGTGGAAAATATCGTTCGCCCTTGCTTTCTGCATCTTTCCAAATTTTTACTATGTGCTGCTGAATGCGCCTGAATGCTTCTTCCTCCGGTATGCAGGTGTCGGTAACACGGTTGAATCCATTTTCCAGCAGGTCCCACTCATCCTGTGGACTTAGATCGCGGTAGTTGGGTACTCGTTTATAGTGCGAGTGGGCAACAAGGTTCATCACATCCTCTTCAAGGTTAGCACCGGTGCAGCTTATAATTTGCACTTTATCCTGACGTATCATTTCTGCCAAAGAAATACCCAACTCAGCAGTGCTCATGGCACCGGCCAGAGTAATCATCATTTTGCCCCCTTCCAACAGGTGTGTTTCGTAACCTTTTGCAGCATCAACCAAAGCTGCTGCATTAAAATGCCGGTAATGATGTTCGATAAACTGCGAAACGGGACCCTTCGTCATAATAATTAGTTTTTAAATAATTGCCGCGAAATTACTGGATTGAATACGCTTTAGATACTTTTTGAAAACTTTAGAGACTATTTATCATTCGGCATTTGCTATACCTCGCAGGGGGTATATTAGTGCCTTTACTTGTTTTGCTGAACAGTGATAAAAAAGTATAAGTGTGTGCGACCCCGCATTTCTAACGGGGCAGGAGCAACGGCTGTTTCTTAGTAATATTTCAGTTTATTTCAAAAAATAAGAACATAATTTTTAGCTCTTGTGAAGTATATAGTACTCATCATTCAATCCGCTCTTTTCATTTCACATTTCGCCATTCACGTATTTTCAACTCTTCTTTCCTAATAATCCAATGACTTGATGACCTAATGACGTTTTACAGGGATTTTAAATATGGCTTACCATTGAAAGCATTGGAATGATAATTTAAGAATTGTGACTAAAGACTATTAACCTGTGGCTACGGAAGTAACTTTGTAAATTGTGCCTGTTATTGCCCGATTGCCTGCCGGTTGAAATAAAATGTACACAATGGAAATAATGGATAAGGACAAACAAACTTTTTTCGAAGAAACCCGTAACCTGGTAGAAGGCTATGTTGAAGACAGAATATTGCTGTTTAAATTACAGACAGGCGAGAAGGCTGCAAAGCTTGTTTCATCGTTTTATATTATGTTTTTTATAGGATTGTTGCTTTTCATCATCCTGTTAATATTAACGGTTATAGCAGGTTATTTTCTGGCGTTTTTAACCAACAACTTTATTATAGGCTTTGGCATTGTTGCGGTTATTTATGTCATTCTTATATTTATCGTTTACTCCATGCACAAGAAATTTTTAGGAAAGCGAGTAATGAATGCAGTCATCAAATTACTGTTTGAAAGTAAAGAAGAAACCCATGCCGTATAATTCATCTCAAATAACTACCCTTGAAGATTTACAGAGGGAGCAATTTATTGTAAGGGAACGATTAAAAACCCGCCAGCAGTCGTTGCAAAATAAAATGTACCAGATACCCGGTGAGCTGGCGGCTGCAGGTATCAATTCTTTTATTCCAAAATTTTTGAGAGGTAAGGTTACCAATGCCGCTTTGAGCGGTGGTAAAAAATTAATAAACGGCTACTTTGCCCCCGATGATGGCTCCCCTGGAAACATGGTTTCCGGAGTTGTAAAAAATGTGGGCTGGCTTAAAACTGCAAAATCAATCTTCAACCTCATTCGCGGCAAATAAACCTTTGACAACCTTGCTTGTTTTACCCATAAGGAAACAGGTAGCTGTAAAATTGTTAAAACCTTTGGGGTAATTTTTACAGGTGCCGCTAACATGTATCTTCACTTTTTATGTCAAAATTTGCCCACGATACCATAGTACCTTTTAAACAAAGCACGTTAAGTAAGAAAGAACAGGTAGCAACCATGTTCGATAAAATTGCATTCAGATACGATTTCTTAAACCGGTTTTTATCAGCAGGTATTGATGTGGGGTGGCG
>JANPPB010000373.1:0-3476 GCA_031428295.1 Segetibacter sp.
GCATTAAGTTGTTGCCTGCTCATAATTCCTCCTGTGCTGTTATTATGGGTGAATAAGAAGTTTGTGTTTAGGGAGGAGAGGAGCAGTGAGTTGTGAGTTGTGAGTGGCGAACAATGAACAATGAACAATGAATAATGAATGGTCAGTGGTCAGTGGTGATAAGTAAAAAGTAAAAAGGCTTAAGTTTTAAGTAATAAGTTTTAAGTAGGTAAAAAAAATATGTAAAAGGAAAAAGTAAAAGGTCAATCATCATACAAAATATTTTTCTTAAGCACATGCGCAGAATTGCTGAATAGAATTTTTGCGGTACAAAAGAGTCCCGACAGATCGGAATTAAAATAACTCAACCGGAGTATCATGGTTAACCTAATGCTGGTTCAAAGAAAAATTTTATTTTAACGTTGATCTGCTATTCAACATTTATCATTCAACATTTAAAATAAATTGCTCATTCACAATTCACCACTCACCACTCACAATTCACCACTCACAACTCACAAAATTGTTTCTCCAGCTAACCAACATATCAAAGGCTTACCATAACAAAACGGTGTTGCAAAACATAACGTTTGGTTTGCCTGCACATGGTACAATGAGTGTATTGGGAAAGAGCGGTTGTGGAAAATCGACATTGCTTAAAATTATTGCAGGTATCGAACAGGCGGATGCAGGAACGGTGGCATTACATCAAACTGATATCACCCGTAAAAATCCCAACGAAAGAAATATCGTATATCTTTTTCAGGAGGCTTTGTTGTTTCCAAACCTGAACGTATTTGAAAACATTGCATTTGGCTTGCGCATTCGTAACGTAAAGGAGCAGGAACTGGTAGAAAAAGTGAGCGAAATGGGTGAAAGCCTTCAGATAACGGATCAATTAAAGAAGATGCCACATCAGCTATCAGGCGGGCAAAAACAGCGGGTGGCATTTGGCAGGGCCCTGATCATTAATCCCCCACTCATTTTATTAGACGAACCCTTTAGCAGCCTGGATGTAGAAACACGCAGCAATATGCAGCAACTGTATAAGAGCATGGCAATACGTTATAACATAACAGCCCTGTTTGTAACACACGATCTTAAAGAGGCATTGTTAATGGGCGATCAGATTGCGTACATGCAGAATGGTATCTTACAAATTTTTACTGACAAGCAAACTTTTATAAACGATCCTCGTACCGGTGTTTTAAACGAAGTGCAGTTTTGGAATACGCTTTAAACTTTATTATGAAGACAGACTTTAATTATTGTGAGCAGGTTTATTGGGTGTTTACCCAATTGTGTAACGATAAATGTGGCCATTGCTATAACAACTCGGGTCCACATGGCCAGCGCATAAGTGATGAAGATTGCCTTAAAATAATAGCCAACCTCCCCCCAAACATTGATAAGATAATTTTAAGTGGTGGCGAACCATTGGCTGAACGCAAACAACTGTACTTAATTCTGGATACCCTTATCCAAAAATATGGGGTTGATCAAAAGATAACACTACAAACCAATGGCGATCTGATGACCGAACAGATACTAGACACCTTGCTTGAAAAGGGTGTTAAAGACATAAGCATTGCCAGCCTTGACCGCTTTCATAAATATGCCGGTGCAAAGCTCGATGGTTTAAAAGTCCTGTTTGATAGTAGGGGTATGGTGGATGCAATGCCCTACATAACCCTCGGCCAAAAGTCTGTAGGCAAGTTGGATCCTTCGTGGAAAGCATACACTTATTTTGGTGCAAACGAAGAGATGTGGCTTGGTGGTAACTGGGCACGTGGAAGGGCCATGACCAACGATATCTATATAAAAGATCCCAAACACAATTTCTGTTCTATCCACTCGGGTGCAAAAAACTTTTTAGGAGGCCACAATGATTCTGTGCAGGAAATCAGCATCCAGCTTTGGGCTATTAATCCATGCTGTCCCGGTACCAAATACCCAATGGGCGATGCACGAATAGATAACGTAGCTGAGGTGCTACAAAGGATGACCACCTCGCCGGTGTTTCAGCAATTAAACAATGGCGAGCCTTATAAAATGGGAGAGACTATTGGCATAGCCGAAGAATTTGCATTGGAACGTGGTAAAGACCTAAAGAATATTTGCCTCTGGTGCGATGAGTTCTTCGATCATTATTACGATATACAAAGTCTGTCTCCAAAACAAAACCAGTAGTCTTAGGTTACAGGTTGGCCAAAAATATTTTTCATTTTTTTAATCATACACATCCTCATTGTGCAGGGAAACGCTGAATGTCTTAATATGTAGCAGGTTATTTTACACATTCACCTCTTTGTAATATTTAATACACTACCACATTGTGTAGGGCAATAAAACTGCTTTAAGCCTGAAGGGCTTAAATATGAATAGCCACCGGTGAAGCCGGTGGATAAATGTTATCATCCTCTTTCCGCAAGCCTGAAGGGCTTGAATATATTGCTTGTATTTTACAAATTCATCTCTTCATAATCTTTCAATTACAAACACCTGCCGCTGAAGTGTTTTTAATTTATTTATCCATCAAATAGTACTCAATAAAAAGTAGTGCTTAATTTCCTGTCTTAATACATATAAAAAATGGAAAACGCATACTCGTTAAAAGACAAAGTAATTGTAGTAACCGGTGGCACTGGTATTTTAGGAAACTCCTTTGTAAATGCTATTGTTGAAGCCGGTGGAATTGTTGGCATCATGGGTCGTAACAAAGAGATTGCTGAAAAAAGAGCCGATGACATAAATAGCAATGGTGGGCAGGCAATAGCGCTGGTAGCCGATGTATTAGATGAAGACCAACTGCAGCAATCGCTCAATCTTATTTTAAATGAGTTTGGCAGGGTAGATGGTTTGGTTAATGGAGCTGGTGGCAATATGCCCGAGGGTGTATTACAACCCTCTGACGATATTTTCTCGATGAACATACCGGGCATGAAAAAGGTGATGGATCTAAACCTGTATGGCACATTATATCCCACACAAATTTTTGGTAAAGCCATAGCGGAAACCGGCAAAGGCAGTATCGTTAACATCAGCTCCATGAACTCAAAAAGAGCAATAACAAAAGTGCTGGGTTATAATATGGGAAAGGCCGCCGTGGACTGTTATACCCAATGGTTTGCTGTTGAGCTTGCCAATCGGTATGGCGATAAAATAAGAATGAATGCATTGGCACCCGGCTTCTTCTTAACCGAACAAAACCGTAACCTGCTAACCAAGCCCGAAGGTGGGTATACCGAAAGAGGAGAGCTGGCCATAAGACAAACACCTTTCAAACGCTTTGGTAACCCCGATGAATTAAAAGGTGCTTTGGTTTGGTTGTTAAGCGATGCTTCACAATTTGTAACAGGCGCTATGATTTGTGTTGACGGCGGCTTCTCTATTTTTGGAGGCGTTTAATGTTATAACGAACCTGTAGAAACAATCAACTCAACACAAGTTTTTTCCATCTTAAGATCACTCATCCCATCATTATGCTTTTTGAACGA
>JANPPB010000374.1:0-4203 GCA_031428295.1 Segetibacter sp.
AGCGAAATAATGCCTACACCTACTCTACCGGTAACAGCTAAACGCGTACTGTTAAAAAAACGTTTGCTGTTTTCTTTCATAATAAAAGCATTTACCGTATTACCACCTTTATCAACAAGGGTTTTGCCTTTTGTATGGGCATTTACCATTGTACCTACTTTAACACCCAAAGCCATTTTTAAACCTTTGTTACTATTTTCAGGGTTTGAGTTATACCTAAGTTCAACTGGTGCTTCAAGGAAAACGGTGGTAAGCTTATACTTTTTAAAATGGGTGGCTGAGTCAAGTCTGGCAAAAGGAAGACGGGGTGATCCGGATTTTAAATCGATGGATTTTTTCTCAAAAAACATATTGCTGCTACCAATACCTACACCAAGGCCTACGCTAAACTTTGGGTTGTTTTTAAAGGGCTTGTCCAGCATAAAATAAATGTTAAAATGCCTTGAAAAACCTGATGGGGTGGTACTGTCATTGCTTCCGCTCCATTTATCAAATCCAAATTGTAGCATAAAGTGATCGTTCGAACGGTTGGACAAATCTATGTTCTTCCATTTGGCAGGTGTTGCCGGTGGCGTTGCACCCATGGTATTTACTACAGTGGTATCGGTTGTAATTTGTGCCTGTGCCGCGTAAAAGGAGAGAAATAAGAAAGAAGTAGCCAGTAATTTCTTCATAATTAGTTTTAATTGACAGCAGCACAAGTGATATATCAAATTGTCCTGCAAAGGGATAGTATTATAAGTGTGGCAAAAATAAAAGAATTGAACACATGAATTAGGTTAAAGTAACGTCAAAATGACCAAAGCATTAAAATGGTTATGAACGTATTATTTTACATTTTCCACGCTGTTTTAAAAACAGCTCCCTCATATATTTATTTACATAATTAATGGCGTTTACATAATGAATGCCTGACCCCGAGCGTTATTACCAATTCTTAAATCAGGCCTTCACCATGTGTTGGGAGAAAAAAATGTATTAATGATAGAGAATATTTTACACGATAAGAATGTACTGGTAGTTGATGATAATCTCATAAACCAGATGGTGGTTAAGCATACCTTAATGAAGTTAGGTGCTAAAACGGATATAGCCGGTGATGGAGAAGAAGCAATTGTGCTTTTTAAGAAACATAAGTACGACCTGGTACTAATGGACATTCAAATGCCACTTTTAGATGGTTATGATACAACCCGTTACATAAGAAACCAGTTAAACAGCAGTGTGCCAATTATTGCTATGACTGCCTTTGCCTTAAAAGGCGAGGACGACAAATGCTTTGAATCTGGAATGAATGGTTATGTTTCCAAACCCTTTACCCTGGAGAGTTTATACAATGCAATAAGCAAAGTTTTTAATTCTGACATTATATTCACCAATAACCCAAACATCATAAGCAATGGCAACACAAGCGTAGACATAAGTATGTTATACGAAATTGCTGAAAATGATGAAGCTTATATTAAGATGATGATTACCACTTTTTTGGAAAATCTGCCAATGGTAATTCAAAAGATTGAAACAGCTTATGCCAGCCAGGATTGGGAGAATGTTTTTCGATCAGCACATTATGCAAAATCATCGTTATCGGTTATAAAAATTGCAGATATTTTTGACTGGATTATAACTATTGAAAGCTGTGCAAAAAAGAGGATTGACCTCGACAGTATTCCTGAATTAATAGAAAACATTAAGGCCAGGTTTTTGAATGTAGAAGAAATACTAAATGAAAGATTTAGTTTTGATAGTAAAACTACGGTTGTATAATTTGTACTATTTTACTGCCCCTAAATCTTTTTTTCCGGGATTTGGTTTTATGTAATCAATTTTATTAAGTAATGAAAATTTTAGTAGCTGAAGACGAACCAATGATGCTGATGGCGATTGTGGCCAGGCTAAAAAAGGATGGGTACGAAGTAACCAGCACTACTGATGGCAGGCAAGCATTAAAGGCTATCGAAGCCAGTTGTCCCGATTTAATAATTACGGATATTTTAATGCCTTATACTTCAGGTCTCGAACTAATTGGAATAGTAAAATCTGCACCTTTAAATAAAATACCCATTCTCGTACTCTCCGGCCTTGGTGAAGAAGAAACTGTTATGGAAGCTTTTCAATTAGGGGCTGACGATTTTTTAACCAAACCCTTTAACGCAATGGAGCTTTCGGTAAGGGTTAAAAGATTGCTGAAATTAAATAACCCCGGGTAATTCATTTAGCGTAATATTTTCTGTAAAAGGTACACCAACACAATATTTCTGTATACTATCAGTTATGTATAGATAAGCGTAAGCGTACTATTCAATATCCTATAAACCCTTTAAAATGAAGATCCTCATTGCCAGCAATAGGGAAGTAACCAGTAATACTGTCAAAAGTTTCCTGCAAAAAAATGGCTACCAGGTGTTAACCACCAATAGTTATCCTGAAACCATTGAACAAATTGAACAGTATCATCCTGACCTCATCATTACGGATTTAAACTTGTCGGTCTTCGCCTTTAATCTTATTCATGAAGTAAAAACCAGCCGGAAAAACAAGCAAATACCTATAATTGTTATGTCAAATACCGGACAGGAGCGCCTTGTTGAAACTGCTTTTGAACTGGGGGCCGACGATTACATTTCTCATCATAATAAACTTCAGGAGCTTTCGCTGCGCATAAATATATTGGCACGTTGCAGGTCTAAGGCACACGCCTGATCTCTTCAACATTTCCTAAACAAAACGCCCCGAAATTTTTCAGGGCGTTTTGTTTTATTCTTTTATTTCAGGAGGAGGAGTTTGATCCCTATTGCCGTTTCTTGGTGGTCGTGGTTGCTGTGGCGGCCTCTGTTGTTGAGGTGGCCTTCGATCTTGAGGTGGCCGTTGCTGTGGTGGTGGTGGGGCCTGGTTATCGTTTGGCCTTTGAACCCGCTTTTGTGGTGGTTGCTGGTTTGTTCGGTTATTAGGATTTACCTGTTTTGCCGGTGCATTTCGCGGTGCATTTTGTGCAGGCCTTTCAGGTCTGTCCTGCGGTGCCCGACCTTGCGGTGGCTGATTGCTTCTTTGATTGCTGCCCTGTGCCGGATCATTTTGTTGGTTCCGGTTGCCCCCACCCTGCTGCGTACCTCTTCTATCATTACCTCTTTCTCTGTCAGATCTCTTTCTGCTATTTCTTTCCAAACTTTTTAAACTTATCTGTCCTACTACATCTACAAATTCAGGTTCTACTTCTTTTGGTTTAGAGCTAACTAATTCCACGGGCTCCAGTTCATCTGGTTTTTTGCCCTCAGCATTTAAACGTAAAATTTCTTTTACCCTTGCAATAGCAAGCGGGTAATGCTTACTGCTGTCAGGCATGGTATACCACATCAGGTTTTTAAAAATGTCCTTTTTTACCAGGTATGCCGGGCTACGGGTTATGTGCAGCACATCTGCATTGTCAGGAAAATGTTGCAAAGCATCCAGGTAAGTATCCAGTTCATAATTCAGACAACATTTTAGCCTGCCGCACTGTCCGCTTAACTTGGTTTGGTTGATGGATAAATTCTGATAACGGGCTGCTGTAGTGTTTACACTTTTAAAATCGGTTAGCCAGGTACTGCAACACAATTCTCTGCCGCAACTTCCAATTCCTCCAACTTTACCTGCCTCTTGCCTGGCCCCAATCTGGCGCATTTCAACCTTCACTTTAAATTCACCTGCATATAATCGTATAAGTTCTCTAAAGTCCACACGGTCGTCGGCAGTATAAAAAAAGGTGCCTTTTTTACCATCTGCCTGAAACTCAACTTCGGCAATTTTCATCTGCAGGTTAAGCGTACGTGCCATAGCACGGCTTCGCACCAAAGCTTCAGCTTCACGGGCTTTGTTATCCTGCATTTTCGAAATATCCATTTCGGTGCTGCGGCGCAATACTCTTTTTATTTCCGGGCTATTTTCCTCTACACCCTTTTTCTTTAATTGCATGCGCACCAGTTCGCCGCTTAGCGATACTTCTCCAACATCAAAACCGCTGACCCCTTCAAGCGTAATCAGTTCTCCTTTCTCAAAATATTGTAAAGTAGGGTTCCTGAAAAAGTCTTTTCGGCTACCCTGATTAAAACTTACTTCAATTATTTTACAGGTACTTTCCGGATCGCTAAAGGGCAAATTCAATAGCCAGTCATGCACATTCATGCGGTTACATCCGCCGGTACTGCACCCGCCGTTGCTTTTACA
>JANPPB010000375.1:0-3476 GCA_031428295.1 Segetibacter sp.
TCGCCGGTACGGCAGGCAACCTGTTTGATTCAGTCTTAGGAGCCACTTTAGAACGAAAAGGCCTGTTGAAAAATGATGGCGTAAACCTATTGAACACAGCCTTTGCCGCAGTTGTTGCATGGGCAATGTTTTAAGTAAAAAGGGAAAATATAGAAGATAGAAGGTAGAAGATAGAAGAGAGAAGATAGAATTTAGAATGAAGATAGAAGACACTCACTACACTACTAACCACTCATTACTGACAAATGACAAATGACCAATTACTATTGACCATTAACTCCCAATTTACCACTGACCAATGACTAATGACCAATGACTAAATTGAACACTGACCATTAACTCATAACTCATAACTCATAACTCATAATTCATAACTCATAACTCATAATTCACTAATGACCATTTACCCAATGAGTAATCGCCGATCTACACCTCCTTAACATCATACACAATTACCTTCTCCCACAAATGCGAGTAGTTCTCGATAAACTTTACATGAATTGGGTGATCCTGGTAAAATTTCTGGTCTTCCGTATTATCAAAATACATGAGTTCCGAAACATCAAAACTTGAATCTACCACGGGCCTTTGTTCGGTACTTGCAGGAACTCCTATGTGCAATAGTTTTATTTTCTCAATCCCTTTTAATGTATTCAAACCCTCAATCAACTTTTTAGTATCTGCTTCAGACTTGCTGTTTTTCAACCAAAAAAATACATGATGTACCAATGGTATTTTTTGTGCTGCGGGCATTTTTGGTAATGCAGATGCTGCACTTGCAACGCCTACGGCAACTGCACTTGCTAAAAATTTTCTTCTGTTATTAGGCATTTATATTGTTTATAAAAGTGAAAATACGAAACAAACTCATTTGACCTGTTGAATGCGGCCAATAAAAGTGGACAGAACCAGTCAATAATGTTTCTTTCATAAACCTGGCTTCTTTGGTTTGATTTTTGGTGAAAAAGGGGTTTATTTTCAGCGATTTGGAGAATAGGAAAATGCCCATATCAAAATCTATTACCAGGGCCCCAGAGTTGTTTGGACCCGTCCCTGAATGATTTTTAAATACTTTACGGTAAAAGCTTTGGAGAGCTTTTACCAGTTGGCAAAACCATCTTCAATTTCTTTACACAGCTTACATTGAAGCATTTTTTCGGCAAGTAACATCATGTTGCCAAAAGCGGTAGCATTGCTTATGCCATGACCAATAATTACAGGTTTTGATACACCCAAAACAGGAGTACCGCCAACTGCTTCATAATTAAACCGGCTAAAAAACGCATCGTGTTGAAGCTGGCGCTCAATTGCGATGTTGTACAAACTTTCAGCCATTTTTAAAATTACATTACCTGTAAAACCTTCGCATACCAAAACATCAGCTTTGTCAAATAATATATCGCGACCCTCAATATTTCCTATAAAGTTTATCTTATTATTTTCCATTAGCAGTGGATAAGCAGCCCGTGCAAGTAAATTGCCCTTGCCTTCTTCTTCCCCAACATTTAATAACGCCACCCTTGGGTTCTCGATTCCCAAAATATTTTTGGCATACAGGCTACCCATTACAGCAAACTGGTTTAGGTTTTCGGGTTTGCAATCGGTATTTAAACCTACGTCTAATAAAACCCCGGTACCTCCGTTTAACTTGGGCACAACAGAACTAATAGTGGGTCTTAATATTCCTTTAATTGCTTTAATACTGTGCAAAGCACCTACCAGCATGGCACCGGTATTTCCTGCACTTATAAAAGCATCTATTTCGCCGGTTGCAAGCATTTTAAACCCAACGGCAATACTTGAATCCTGTTTTTCTTTTAAGGCCCTGGTGGGATGTTCGTGCATGTTAATTACCTGGGAGGTATGCACGGTTTTGATATTTGGTAAAATCATACCCTGCTCGGCAAGCATAGGTTTTATTAAAGCTTCATCTCCCAGGCAAACAAGGACTGTTTCGTTAAGTGATGCTGACAAATATGGTTGAATACCACTCACCGCTTCAAGAGGCGCAAAATCGCCGCCCATCATATCTATGCCTATATTCATAATCAACTTACTTTAAAAATTTGTGTCGTACACTAAAGTAATCAAATAAGAAACTGAATACCAACTTAACCGTTCACTTACAGGCATAAAAAAATTATCCACTCTTTTCAGGGAATGAATAATTTTTTAAAAAGTAACTATAATTTATCCGGCTTTAAGTGGTGCTTTTTCAGCAACTACTTTTCCTTTATAAAATAATTTACCCTCACTAACATGGGCACGGTGACGCACATGCAATTCACCAGTTGTACTATCGGCGCTTAATGTTACCGGTTCTGCTTTGTAATGGGTTCTTCTCTTTGCACTGCGTTGCTGCGAGTGTCTCCGTTTCGGATTAGGCATAACTCAAATGTTTAAAATATCTAAAAACGTTATTGTAAATTCTTAAATTGATCCAGTCCCTTCCAAATGCTGTTGGTTTCACTATGGTCGCCTTCAGCCATTTTTTTCAATTTCTCCAGCACTTCTTTATTGCACTGTGGTCCACCAACCTCACTTTCCTTACACATTTTCTGCATGGGAATACTGAGGTTGATAAACTCAAATATCCAATCATCAACATAAAGATGACTTTCATTTTTGCTGATGTAATAAATGTCCGGGTCTTCCTCGGTAGTATTCATTTCATCAGGATTGTCCACCATCTTCACTACCACATTAAATTCGTCCCACAGATGTAGGGGTAAATTGTTGCCGCAACGGTCGCAACTCACCTCAACTCTGCCATCAACATCAAACTTCAACAGCATGAAACCTGTTTTCTTGTCAAGTTTCAACTTAACTGTGGCCTCGCAATTACTGAACTCCTGTAATGGGTAATTTTCAAAAAATTTTTCTGTTACCTTATAAACATATTCATGTTCACCCGGCTTGAGTCCCACAAAAGCTATCTCAAATTCTCTCCGCCGACTCATAGTGGATTTTTAAGGTTGGCAAAGGTAATAGAAAGTGGTGAAACGACAAGTCGATTTAAAATCGTTCCTCAAAATTACTCCTAAAAATATCATGTCACTTTCATACACATCAAACACCCTTGACAAATTAATCGAACCTTTTACTTGAAAAAAAATGAATATTTTATGATTAGAGGTTGGTTAACTTCATGCTTATATTAAACGATTCAGGGATTCAATGGTTGATAAAAAGAGTTCAATATTCAGGCGCAATTCGGGCATAACAATTTTACTATTAATTGCAGTCAGTATAAAGTTTGTTGCGCTGCATCCGTTTTGGATAGAGCATTATTATTTACCCCATATCTATTTGCCTGTCTCCGCAGTTATGCGTTTTTGTTTGGGGTGGTTACCTTTTAGCCTGGGCGATTTATTGTATGCCCTGGCAGGTTGTATGTTATTAATCAATGTAATTTCTTTTAGTAAAAAGTTGATCAATTGGCAGCTTACCAAAACCCATCTTTTTTATAGTCTAAA
>JANPPB010000376.1:0-2612 GCA_031428295.1 Segetibacter sp.
CACCTTTCTATTATTCTCCTGCACCACGGGCGATAAAACTGACACCTCCACCGACTCAACAAAAATGGGAAGCTCTAAAATGAGTTCAACTGATCCGGTAACCTATCCCTATGCGGTTACTTATTCATCGCAATTCGAAAAAAGTAACGATCAAAATTCGCAAATGGTGTTAGGCTTGTGGAAAGACTTTGACAACAATACACTTGATAATTCGCTTGACAAATTTGCTGATACTGTAACTATGATGATGCCAGGTTTTGAAATGGTTAGCGTAACAAGGGATAGTGCTTTAAGATCAACCAAGTCTTATCGATCAATGTTTTCGAAAGTTGTTAACCGGGTAGATGCCGTAACTGCTTTAAGAAGTACCGATAAAAACGAAGAATGGGTGTTGGTTTGGGGTACCGAAGTACACACCAATAAAAAGAACGTAACCGACTCGGTACACCTGCAGGAAACCTGGCGCCTTAATAAAGATGGTAAAATAGATTACATGATGCAGTACATGCGCAACACCCCTGCCCCAAAAAAATAACCACATTACTTTGTAAAAAAATACTGCCTCCTACCCGGAGGCAGTATTTTTTTGCATTATACAACAGGCAACAAAATCCAGCCATAGCAACGGGGGATAAAATGCAGCATTTGACAAAAAGTTTGCTTTCTTGTTATAACATCCAACCTTATAAATGCCCGTATATATTTAATACGGTTTTACTATTTGTAACTATCAAAATTGCTATCTTCACAAAATAGTTGTTTAGCTAACTAATTTAACTTTCTCGCAGAAATCACTGAACTTATTATGCTAACTGAGGATGAAATAACATATAAAATTCGGGGAAGTATATATGAGGTTTTAAACAGTTAGGTCCTGGATTGCTGGAAAGTGTTTATGAGGCATGCTTGTTCCATGAACTTAATTCTATGGGGTTAGAAGTTCAATGCCAGGTTCCTCTTCCTGTTAATTATAAATCTATCAATTTGGATATAGGTTTTAGGTTAGATCTGTTGGTTGAGGATTTAGTAATTGTAGAAATAAAATCAGTGGAGATATTGAGCAATGTTCATAAAAAACAACTGTTAACCTATCTCAGGTTAACAGGAAAAAAGATAGGGATTTTGGTCAATTTTAATACGGCTCATTTGGTAGATAAAGAGTCTATTATAAGGATAGTAAATCAATATTAATTAAGGCAAACTTATTTTAAACGTTGCCAAAATTTTATCATTCAGCGTTCTCAGCGATTTCAGCGGGAACCCAAATTTTTATCAATGAAAAGAACGATTAAAAAAGTTGCCGTTTTAGGAAGTGGTGTTATGGGTAGTCGCATTGCTGCACACTTTGCAGGAGCCGGTTTGCAGGTATTACTGCTGGACATTGCGGCCCCCTCTACCTCCCCCGAAGGGGAAGAACAAAAACCCACGGACCGAAATAAAATAGTGAACGAGGCCCTTGCTGCAGCAATAAAAAGCAATCCTTCGCCTGTTTATAGCAAGGACGTAATTAAAAGAATTAGCACCGGCAATTTTACCGATAACATGAAAGACATTGCCACGTACGACTGGGTAATTGAAGTGGTAGTGGAAAGGCTGGACGTTAAGCAATCTATTTTTACTGAGGTCGAAAAATACCGCAGGCCGGGCACCCTGGTAACCAGCAATACTTCGGGTATACCCATACACCTGATGGCCGAAGGCAGAAGCGAAGATTTTAAAAAACATTTTTGCGGAACACACTTTTTTAACCCGCCACGTTACTTACGCCTTTTGGAGATTATTCCCACACCATATACCAGCACCGAAGTAGTGGATTTCTTAATGCATTATGGCAGCCTGTTTTTAGGAAAGACAACTGTTCTGGCAAAGGATACTCCTGCGTTTATTGCCAATCGCGTAGGTGTATTTAGCATCATGTCTATTTTTGGTTTGGCTGAAAAATTAGGATTGAGTATTGATGACGTGGATGCACTTACAGGTCCCATAATAGGTAGACCAAAGTCGGCCACTTTCCGTACGGCTGATGTAGTGGGTATTGACACGTTGGTAAAAGTGGCCAATGGTGTTGCTGATAATTGCCCTGCTGATGAGGCTAAAGAAACCTTTAAAATTCCGGCCTGGCTGGAGGCGATGGTGAACAATAAATGGCTGGGAGATAAGACCGGTCAGGGTTTCTTTAAAAAGATGAATACGCGTAACGAAAAAGGTGAAAAAGATATTCATGTGCTTGACCTGAAGACAATGGAATACGGGCCAAGAACAAAGCCAAAGTTTGCAGGCGTTGAAGCTGCAAAAGCGGTGGATGATTTGAGGACGAGGATTAAAATGCTTACTGCTTCGCAGGATAAGGCCGGTGAGTTTTACCGCCTGTTTCATTATAACTTATTCTCTTACATATCTCATCGCATACCCGAAATAAGCGATGAAATCTATCGTTTGGATGATGCCATGAAAGCCGGGTTTGGTTGGGAGATTGGTGCTTTTGAAACGTGGGATGTATTGGGTGTTGCCAAAGTTGTGGAAGCCATGAAACAAGCCGGGCATAGCATTGCACCATGGGTAACAGACATGCTGCAGGCAGGCATCACCTCCTTTTACAAAATTGAAAATGG
>JANPPB010000377.1:0-2814 GCA_031428295.1 Segetibacter sp.
CATACTGCTTACACAAATCATTCACCTGCGTTACTCCGCGCTCTAATTCCTTTACCTTACCCTTCTTGAAATTCTCACTAAAGTTTCGGTGCAACCGCTCCGAAATGCTCATCTTAAATTGACTGCGTTTTGCCATTTGACGTATTTTTAACCAAGTTTAAAGGTCAATTTTTCGGTCAACGTATTTCAGGCAATAACACCTTTTTCTGTCAACTGTCATTTAACAACCATCAACTTTCTTCCCCATCTGCCAACTAACAAACATCAACTTCGTCTCCATCCGTCATCTAACAACTATCAACAGTCTGTCATCCGTCATCTATCAACTGTCAACTATTTCAGGGCTTGACCCGGTATCTCCTGGATGATGGGATTTGAGCCACAAAGTCGCCAAGACGGAAAGTTTCACTAAGGATGAAAGTGCATTTGTCATTCCGACGGGGGAGGAAATCCCCATCTATCAACTGTCAACTATTTTTGTCAACTGCCATCTAACAACTACCAACTAACAATTGGCCCTTCCTAAAATAACCTGACAGGTTCTGAGGTTATTCGTAAATGAAGTGTACACGTTTTACGCTACTCCTGGTATAAGTGTACAACTATTTTGTTATTACTGCTTTTGATGTGCAGGGTTTTTTCGTATTCCTGTTTGGGGTTGGCATCTTTGGTTTTTATTGCTGAACGAGGTGTACAGTTTTAATGTAAATCCGGTTATTGGTTTACCTGTTTTTGTTATTACTACAATGGCTTGCCGGTAAACGGCAGCAAGGCCGCACTGCTACGCATAAGTTTTTTTACCTTTCTTAATGCTGGTGTGAGCAAAGTAATTATCTTGACGATCGAATACACATAATAGCAATCCCCCCCTCGTATTTGTGCCAGTTAATCTATCGTTGTTGAAAGCGGTTTGTTATTTACTTATTTTTTTGCCTTAGTTTTCAACTCAACCAAAATCTAACATGGAGGATTATCCTTTTAACGAACACAAGCACCGCTATGCAGTTTGGACAGCGGCAAGGGCTGTACAAAGATCTTTTACTACGACCGCTAATATAAAAACAGCTATTGAAGCAAGCGGATTAAGAATATTTGCTGAGTCTGATAAAGAAATTACAATTGAAGAATTTGATGAATTGCACACTCTGTGGTGTAATACATTAATCAATTCATTTCTGCCACTTAAATGCTCCTACGGGCGGGCTGCTAAAATTGTATCTATCTATCTTAAAACTGCTGTAGTTATTGCCTCATCCGGGAGCCATCCCAATTGCAAAATTATTCATCCTCCTATTGACAGCATTCTTTTAACGGGTTTATCCAAACTTGACGGATTAAAAGATCTGTCGCTTGAAAGGTGGACTACATTAAACGAAAAACAATATCAAAACGTGGTAAACACAATTAAAACCCATTTTGGTTTCTTTAATTGGCGTATTGAGAAGTATTGGAACCCGGAAAGAGCAAAAGCTTACAAAGCAATTTTAAAGGAGCCATAGTCTATATAAATTTTATAATTATTTATACCATAAGATGTCATTAAAACTTTTATTAGATCTAAATGTGCCTAGCACTAAGCATTCTGAAATTACCTTTTTTGACATTGCGAAAATGCCGCATTACGAAGATGTGATTACACGTTTTTATGCATATTTTTTAAGTGATTTGTATGTGGCAACACATGGCAGTTGGTTACGAGATGCCTTATTTAAACTGATAATGGAAAAAACAGGTAAGACCTTATCAGTTAAGACTTGCCGGGTTGAAACACAAGTAAGCTTACTAACCAGGCATCGCTTAGACCTGGTTTTAACTGTTACGACTACCACGGGAGAGAAGAAAGGGGTCATCATTGAAAATAAGATTTATCATCATCTTAATAATGATTTGCAATCTTATTGGGACAATAGCTGCTTTGACTGTAAAGAAAAAATCGGCATAGTGTTGAGCCTGACAAAGGAGAACGTTTCAGCCTTTACAGGCTATGAGTTCGTAAATATCCTTCACCTAGATGTAGCCAGAGAAGTTGGCAGAAAGGCAGAAAATATAACTGATGAAGCTAATAGAATTTATGCAAGGGATTTTATTTCAAATCTTAAAAAATTAAGTAACATGGCGACAATTAACGACGAGGTAAAATTTTATTTTGAACACGCAAAAAAAGTAAATGACGCTATAAATACCAGGGATGAAGCCATTAAGTACATTAAGTCTGAGATAATCGAGACAGGGGAAACAATGGGTCTCGATAATTTCCCCTCAGAGGATAAAAGTGATTATATATATCTATGTAATAACGCTGAAGATGATTTGTACTATGAGATTCATTTCGATCAGCTTTTAAATGGTACTAAAAAAATTAAAATAGTTATAGGTTTATCTCAAATCGCAAGAAAAAACGTTGATAAATTCGATTTGGTTATAGAAAGTAGTAATGTGGGCAGCCTTGAAAAACTAAACGATAAGCAAAGAAACTATGCTCGTTTACTTGCTAAAACCTATGATTTATCTGGCGAAGACTTGAACGATCTTTCAGGCTTTCTTGCTAAAAATATTACATACGATTTTAAACCAATGATGAACCTATTAAGAATTGAAAGACTTAAAATGAACCAAACACTAAACTAACCTATGTTCGAACAAACCTTTAAAAACATCGACGACATACTACATAAAGATGCCGGTTGCGGTAGTGAGTTGGATTATGTAGAGCAAACTTCGTGGGTGCTATTTCTATAATACCTGAACGATTTGGAGAAGGATATAGAGGCTGCGGCTTCTTTATCTGGTAAAGCGTATAAGCCATTAATTGCT
>JANPPB010000378.1:0-15916 GCA_031428295.1 Segetibacter sp.
CATGAATACCACATCGCCGCAGGCAAATTTTGAGAATACCCAATTGACTTTACCTGAACCGCCAAAGCCTTTGGGAGTATATAAACCCTTTTTAATAGTTGGCAACCTGGTATATGTTTCAGGCCATGGGCCGTTGCAAAACGACGGAACATTAATAAGAGGAACTGTTGGAAACGAACTTGACCAGGAGCAGGGAAAAATGGCTGCGCAACAGGTTGGCCTGGCTATTGTTGCCACCCTACAACACAACCTGGGCACACTTGACAAAATAAAGAGAGTAATTAAAGTTCTGGGAATGGTCAACTGCACTAAGGAGTTTGAAAAGCACCCATACATTATAAACGGGTGTAGCGAATTGTTTAGAACCATTTGGGGTGAGGACCTTGGCGTTGGGGTAAGAAGCGCTGTTGGAATGGGCTCATTACCTGATAACATACCCGTTGAAATTGAAGCCATATTTGAATTAGCATAACGATCTTTTCAACAATCATTTAGCAGATGGCAGACTGGTTTATTATTGAAAATATAGAGGAGATAGACACTCCGGCTTTGGCTGTATACCCGGCAAGGGTGATACAAAACATTCATGGAGTTGTATCCATGATAGGTAATGTTTCGAGACTAAGGCCGCATGTTAAAACCAATAAAACCATTGAGGCAACCAGGCTGATGATGGAGGCCGGCATCGTAAAGTTTAAATGTGCCACCATAGCAGAAGCAGAAATGTTGGGCATGGCCGGTGCAGCAGATGTACTGCTGGCATATCAACCACAAGGGCCAAAGGTGCAGCGATTAATTGCACTCATAAATAAATACCCTGGCACCCTGTTTTCGTGCCTGGTTGACAATACTACTTCAGCACAAAAACTTTCGGATGTTGCCTTGCAAACTAATCTTATCCTGAGTGTTTATATAGATGTAAATGTTGGTATGAACCGCACTGGAATAGTGCCGGGTGCATGCCTTGATCTTTATAAATTCTGCACTGCTTTACCTGGTCTAAACCTGGGGGGCCTACATGTTTATGACGGTCACTTGCACCAACCTGATTTTGAAGAACGCACCCTTGCATGTAATCAAGCATATTTATCAGTAGAAGCTCTTACAAGCCAAATTTTGAAAGCTGGGTTGCAAAAGCCCGTGATTGTTGCGGGAGGTTCACCAACGTTTCCTATTCATGCAAAACGCAAAAATGTAGAGTGCAGTCCCGGTACTTTTATTTTTTGGGATAAGGGTTATGAGCTTACCTGTGCTGAACAGCCATTTGTGCACGCAGCATTGGTCATTAGCCGCATTGTATCCTTACCGAATGCTACTACAATTTGCCTCGACCTGGGCCACAAGTCCATTGCATCGGAGAACGAATTAAACAAGCGTGTCTTTTTTCTGAATGCACCTGAACTTGTATTTAAAGGGCATAGCGAAGAACACCTGGTAGCCTCAGTGCCCGAAGGTCATTGCTATAAAACCGGAGATGTATTGTATGGTGTTCCTTATCATATATGCCCAACTGTAGCTTTGTATGAGAGAGCCTTGATTGTTGATGACCATGTATGCAATGGTGAATGGAAGATCGTTGCAAGAGATCGAAAAATAACCATCTGACAGTTGACCACCCGACCAATGTACCCACCGAAATGCCGCATATCTTCAACCCAAAAACCCAATTGTAATGTTTATTATAGATGCGCATTTAGACCTTAGTATGAATGCCCTGGAGTGGAACCGTGATCTTACAAAGCCAGTAAGTGAGATCAATCGGAGGGAAAAAAATATGACCGATAAACCTGATCGCGGTAATGGAACGGTGTCGTTACCTGAATTAAGAAAAGGTAATATCGGCCTGGTGGTTGCTACGCAAATAGCACGTTTTGTTGCTGAAGACAACCCATTACCCGGTTGGCATTCTGCTGAGCAGGCATGGGCACAAACACAGGGACAACTTGCCTGGTATAAAGCCATGGAAGCTGCCGGTGAAATGAAACAAATAACGGATTTGACAACATTGGAAAACCACTTACAAGATTGGAATAACGAGGAGAATGCCAAAAAACCGGTGGGCTATATTTTAAGTCTTGAAGGTGCTGATTCACTAATAAATATTGAGCATGTTGAAAAAGCCTGGCAGTATGGATTGCGTGCAATTGGTGCTGCACATTATGGCCCTGGCCGCTATGCAAATGGTACAGATGCTACAGGAAAGATGGGTGCGAATGGGATTGCATTATTGAAAGAAATGGAACGCCTGCACATGATTTTGGATGCCACTCATTTGTGCGATGATGCCTTTTGGCAGGCAATGGATTATTTTGGTGGATCGGTTTGGGCCAGTCATAATAATGTAAGATCGCTGGTGAACCACAACCGGCAATTTAGTGATGACCAGATAAAGGCGCTGATTGAAAAAGGCGCCGTTATTGGAATGGCGCTGGATGCGTGGATGATGGTACCCAACTGGCAAAGAGGCAAATCTACCCCAAAAGAAATGGGCGTAACCCTTGAAACAAGCATCAATCATTTGGATCACATTTGCCAGTTGGCAGGCAACACTTTGCATGTTGGCATTGGCAGCGACCTGGATGGTGCTTTTGGAACAGAACAATGCCCGTTGGATGTAGAAACCATTGCCGATTTACAGAAGTATAAAACCTTGTTACAACAACGTGGTTACAGTTCTGCGGATGTTGAAAACATTCTCCATGGCAACTGGTTACGCTTTTTAAAAAATGCATGGAAGGATATTTGAACCATCAAAATCGCAAAGTTTACGTGGCAAATCTAACTGCGTCAGGCAGGGTTGGCGAAGCTGCATTAAATGGTGGAATTATTGCCATGCATTGCTTAGCAGATGCACATAGGATCAAAGAAACGAATGCAGATAGCTTCTGCAATAATTGGCTAACAAATGGTTAGTAGCCTCGGGTTGGTCTACATGTACAAAATGGCTGGCATGGGCTATTTTATAAATCATATTATTCCATACAGGCAAATGTGCTTTATCAAGATAACCCGGGTTTATAATCTGTTCTTCCTGGCCAAATAGAATGAGCAAAGGTCCGCTTGCATAGTTGTTGAATAATGCAATCTCGTCATTCATTTCACCCTCCATGGCAGTCTTTAATAACATGGACCGAAAGGGTGCCTTCACTTTGTGATAATCCTCTTTGATTGTTGTATGATCGCTGCCTATGGTACTCATGCTAGCCAGGCCTATATATAACTCCAACGCTTCCATAGTGCATTCATCATTAAAAAGTACCTCTGCATTAAACCCTGGTAATCCAATAGCATTTAGTGAAATACTTTCACCTGCAATGCAGGGACTTATCAAAACAATTCCTTTGGGATAAATATTATGCCTGAGCATCCCGGCAGCTATGTTCGTTCCTAATGAAAACCCTACAATAATATATTCTTCATTGTTTAAGCATAACTGCATTGCTTCAGCCATTAATTCAGCAATAAACAATAGGTTGTACTTATCCTCGTTTTTAAATGGGTCAGAATTTCCATGAGCTGGAAGATCAAAAGCTACCAAGCGGTAATCGGATAACTGCGGATCGTTTAATTGTTTGCTCCAGCTTAATGCAGAGCCTGAGTTGCCATGTAAGAAGAAAATAGTTTTGGATTTGGTGGCATTTTTCTCAATAAAGGAGATGCTTTGGTTTTTAACCATCAGGTATTTTTGCATAGCAGTAAAAAAGTAGTGTTTTGGTTAGTTTATATATTGGTGCGATTGCCTGGCTTACTTAACCACTTATACTACTTGCTACTCCAAGTGCCATGTTCTATAAAAAGAGGAACTCCCTTGAAAGGGAGTCACCTGAAAAAAACCCCCAAGAAAAAACGTTAATTAGTTTATTATAGATTTTGCTTTCTGATCAAATATCATATTGACTTTGTAAACGTAGAAAGAGAAAAGTCTTTTAGGAAGGGTACTTTTATCCTTTTTGAGCGGGAAATTTCCCGGTAGCTAATTCATTGAAATGTTGAATATTGCACTATCAAACCCTCAAATCTTAAAACATGTCAGATCAAAAAAGCTTTTTCTATTTAAAAGACATAACCCGTTTAATCCAGGAAGCTACCAATGTTGGCGGCGAAGAGTTAGGCATTATCATTTATCCATCAGCAACAAAAGATGATAAACCAAAACTAAAAGTGAGCTACCTGAAGCCATCAGCAACAAAAACCTTGAATGCAGCACTAAATGGTGAGATCTTAACAGGAGCAATCGAAGGTTGCCCTTACCCTCCACGTTGTGAGTGATATAAAAATTACAATCATGAGAACACTTATTGTTTGGTTGGATACCATTGCCCCTATGATTGGTTTTGTAGTAGGGATTACTTCAACCCGAATGTCTTTTGGAAACAAAACAAAGATTTGGCTGCTCTTGTATTTATTAAGCAGCTTTTTGTTTAATGGTGTAAGCAATATAGTGTCAGAATTTTTTGATATGAACAATCATGTATTGTATCACTCAGAAAACCTGTTGAATTTCATCTTTCTATCATTGTTCTTTTTTCATTTACCGGCCCTTCAGCGATACCAGCAGTTCATAAAATTTATCACCATTTTGTTTGTAGTTGCGGGCATTACTTATAAACTGGTTGAGGTTAACTATTTTATATTCGATTCTTCAGGGTTTGTATGGTCAAGCATCCTCTTTACCCTGTATGCACTGGCTTTTTATAATGGCTTGATACAAGGACAAAAAGGAGAAAATCTTTTTAAGCTTCCTGATTTCTGGATGGTTACCGGGGTATTCTTTTACTATGCAAGTTGCTTCTTCATTTTCATATTATACAGGCACTATACTAATTTAGGTATTACCAACACAGGTATGCTGTGGCGATTTCAAAATATAATGCTTAGTATTATGTGCATTTTTATTATTAAAGGATTTCTATGCCGAGCTTCTCGAACGAGCCCCTTATTGTTATAGCGGCTTGCTGTTTCATTTTATTATTATGTCTTTTCATTATTCTATTCGTGATATCATACCAAAAAAGTACTTACAAATTTTTAAAGGAGAAGCAACTGATGGAAAGTGCTTTTAAGGAGGAGCTATTGCACTCGCAAATGGAGGTACAGGAGGCTACACTTTCATCGTTAAGCAAGGAACTGCACGACAACATAGGCCAGTTATTAAGCACAACAAAAATGCTTATTGGCATTACCGAAAGGTCTATTTCAAACCCACCCGATACTTTACATACCGCAAACGAAACGCTGGGAAAGGCTATATCAGAATTGCGTTCGCTGTCCAAATCAATGAACAAAGAATGGCTCGAACAATTTAACCTGTTTGAAAATCTTATGGGTGAAGTAAACAGGATCAACTCTACCAACACCATAAAGGTGCATCTATCCGCTGTAACTGATAGTTACTTAAAAGCAGACGAACAGATCATCTTATTCAGGATCATCCAGGAAGCCATACAAAACTCAATAAAGCATGCGGACGCCGGTAATATTTTTATAGATATTGCAAATGAAGGTTCTAATCTCGCTATAAAAGTTAAAGATGATGGCAAAGGCTTTAATCAAACTGAAGCGAAAAACGGGTTGGGCTTGATGCACTTGAAACAACGTACGCAAATCTTGGGTGGTACAATTAATTGGATTACCCAAGAGAAAAATGGATGTACTGTTCTTATTGAGATACCGCTTAAAAATTCGAATCCATGAAAGTTTCCATAGGTATTGTGGATGATCATCAGCTTTTTTTAAAATCGCTGAGTCTGATGTTGGGCACCTTCGAAAATTTTAAAGTAGTTGTTGAGGCATTGAACGGAAAAGATTTGCAGGAGAAACTAAGAACCCTGAAACAATTACCTGAAATAATTTTGCTGGATGTAAACATGCCCGTTATGGACGGATTGGCAACGGCTACCTGGCTAAACAATAATCACCCCGAAATAAAGGTGATAGCATTGTCGATGAACGATAACGATAAAACAATTATTAACATGCTGAAGGCAGGTTGCAGCGCCTATCTTTTAAAAGATACCCACCCCGATGAATTGGAAAAAGCATTAAACGAGGTAAATACTAAAGGGTTTTATAACGGAGATGCCAGCAACATTAACTTCAGAAGGCTACTGTTGGCTGAAAAAGCTGATGAGTTGTTGAACATTACTGAGAAAGAAAAACAATTTTTAAAGTTAGCCTGCAGCGATCTTACCTATAAATCAATTGCTCATCAAATGGGTTTAAGTGAGCGAACTATTGATGGATATCGTGAAAGTTTGTTTCAAAAATTAAATGTTGGCAGCCGTGTTGGCCTTGCCCTTGAAGCAATTAGAAAAGACCTTGTAAAACTTTAATCGTCCCCACCCGCAATACACTTTTCAATTTACCCCTACAGTTTTTCTTTCTCCAAAACTTACTTCATATTTTCCTTCCCTTGTACGAAAAATTAATAATTTTTCATTTACACAAGCAACCTTCAAGTTTCTTACTTTTAATACATACGTCATAGCTTTTGCCAAACAAGTACCGGGCTATTACATAATGCCCTATATTTAATGACTAAGAAACTTCCATTCACCTCCGGCACCAAAACGACTGCTCATATTATCCATTTATAAAATTCAGATTATGTCATCCAGAAGAAACTTTATTCAAAACACTGCCACTATGGTAGGAGGTAGCCTCCTTTTAAGTGCTTTCGATAATCCCGCTTTAGCTATGCTAAAAAAACTTGCCCCCAGCGATCAACTGAACATTGGTGTCATCGGAATTAATGGTATGGGTTGGGCTGATATGACCGCCGCCTTAAAAGTACCCGGTGTAAACCTGGTTGCCCTATGCGATTCCGATAAAAATGTTATTGATAAAAGAACCGCAGACCTTGCGAAACTTAACGTGGATGCTTCAAAAATTAAATTCTATAACGATTACCGCCAGGTACTCGATAATAAAGACATCGATGCAGTTATTATTGGTACACCCGACCATTGGCATGCGTTAATGATGATTGAGGCTTGCCAGGCAGGAAAAGATGTGTATGTTGAAAAGCCGGTTGGCAACTCGATAGCGGAGTGCAGGGCCATGGTTGATGCACAACAAAAGTATAATAAGGTTGTTCAGGCAGGCCAATGGCAACGCAGCCAGCAACATTTTAAAGATGCGGTAGACTTTGTACAAAGCGGCCAGTTGGGTAACATTCGAACCGTAAAAGTTTGGTGCTACCAGGGCTGGATGAAACCGGGACCTATTGTGCCTGACAGTGCGCCACCACCGGGTGCCGATTATGCCAAATGGCTGGGACCAGCACAGCAAAGACCCTTCAATTCAAGCAGGTACCATTTTAATTTCAGGTGGTTTTGGGATTATGCAGGAGGATTGATGACCGACTGGGGGGTACACCTCATAGACTATGGTTTATTAGGGATGAAAGCAGCAGTGCCAAAATCAGTTTCGGCTTTAGGCGGCCGTTTTGCGTATCCTGATTTGTACGAAGAAACGCCTGATACGCTAACAACTCTCTACGAGTTTGACGGTTTTAATATGGTTTGGGATTCAGCCATGGGCATCGATAATGGCTCGTATAACCGCGATCATGGGATAGCCTACATAGGTAATAACGGAACCTTGATTTTAAACCGCGGAGGTTGGGAGGTTATAGAAGAAAAGCAGAGCAAGAACAAGGTGGTTAAGCCATTTGTCAAATCATCGGACAATGGTTTAAATAACCACATGATCAATTTTGTTGACGTGATCAAATCACGAAAAATGGCTGACCTGCATTGCTCCATCCAGGCTGGTGCACATGTAGCAACGGTTTGTCAAATGGGTAACATTGCCTTTAGAAGTGGTAAAAAATTAGAATGGGATGCTACTAAAAACCAATTCACCAATAACGATATCAACAAGCAATATTTTGCCAAAGAATATCACAATGGATATAAGTTTCCTAAAGTTTAATCAGTTCTGATACCAAATACAAAGAGGCGTCTAATAGCAAGTAGACGCCTCTTTTATTATGCAATGAAACGAAACTTATATTTCTCTTAACTCCCAAAAATCTCGTTGAGCAAACCTGCCAGGTGAATTCCACCTTTAAGTAATTGATCGTTTAAAGTTTGCAGATACCTAAAGTTGTAATCGTAGCTCAAACGCTGATTGGGTAGTTTTATTTCCATTCTAAGTTTATCGCTAATTTTATATGAATCATATAACCATTGGGTTATTGGCTGCTTTTGCCAGGTGGCCAGTTGCATGGGTGTAACATGGTCAAGATTGGTTGAATATTCAGTATAGCTTAATTGCTGCGATTCTATCATATAGCTATCCCAAACGCTATGTAGATTAGCAGGTTGATTAAACCATTGCACTTTAATGTCATTACCTCCCCTGTCTCCTTTGGCACTTGCATGCAGTGGCTGGTGAACATCGCCGGCAATATGAATAAGCAAGCGCAGGTAAAATAACTGTGTAGCTTTACCAAGCTTTTTATTCTTTAGCTGTTGTTTTAAGAAGGTGAGCCTGGTAAAAGCATCTACAGCAGTATCTTCTTTTAAAAAACTTTGCATCATGGTATAATCAATACCAGAGTCGAAGTTTACATAGTGCCAGGCATCCAAATATTTAAAATTGGAATCAGATTTTATAAAGTCGGCCCAGTTAGCTGACATGGCAATACTCTCATTACCTAAAATGGACTTTATGGCACCTCTGGCTTTAGCGTTTAAGTGATTGTCAGCTATCTGCCCTACAATTCGATGCCCCAATAAACCCCATCCCATAGACTGGAATGGCAGGTAAAAAAACATCCCCACCAACAAAATTTTACATAACCTCAGCTTCATAATTTATTATTTATATTTTCTTTCTAAGATGCAAATGAAGAATAAAAACACCTGCCTGTAAATTAAATTCTGCAAATACATTACTTACACCGGTAAGTTTACCATTGCTTAAGAAATGCATGCCTCAGGCTTACATACGTATGATATTTCCAAAAAATATGGAGTTCATAAAAATCTTGCTGGTTCCATACCAAAAGGCCCTAAAATTAAGATCGTCTACCATAGAGATGATCTTTCCCTTGCCCAACTGGTCAATGTTAATGACTGCTGAATTCCTGATTAATTCTTTATTGCCTCTGTAAATGTAGCCGCTCTGCAAAGGGCTGTCGGTATACATTACCGGCGAATCGTAAGCTCCGTTATTTTGATCCATGAATAAAGTGTTGGTTTTAAATACACTTACAGTTGGGGTAGTATATCCATAACACAAGGGATGCGTAAGATCGAGTTTGGCCTCAAATATTGAACCCGCCATTTCTTTAGCCCGCATTTCATCCATTCGTAAATAATAGGGTAAGGCTATTGAAGTATCCTTCTTCTCATTGTCTGCCTTAAACAAAACTTTAGTAAGGCCATTAGTGCTTAACCATTTTACAGCATCTTCAGTAGCAATGAGTGTTCCCCCATTACTTACCCAATGGCGAAGTTTTTCCTGCCCCTGCTTGTCTAAATTGTTATAAGGCCCCGAAGGCATAATCATTACATTATATCTTGAAGCATCAATAGCATTAAAACGATCCACATCCACTATACTAACCGGCATGCTGAAACGCTGGTCCAACAAGTGCCACATTTCTCCCAAATCTGTTGGGTTGGTTCCTGTTCCGCCAAACATCATAATGTTTGGTTTTTTTACAGAAGAAAAACTGTTGCTGCCTAAATCAATCCCCGAGACAGATAGTCCGGATTGTAAACCGTATACCTCTACTCCACTCATTTTTACAGCCTCTTCAATAATCTTATACAGTTCAGATTCACCCACTGTTTGTTGCTTTACCGGTATAAGTATAGCTCCGTATGTAAATTGTTTATCTCCATCAGCCGTATGACCCTGGAGTTTTTGAGTAGCAACCTTTATTACAATTCCTTTATTCTGCAAAGCATACAACAGCTTGGGGGCATAATAATCTTCCCAACCAAAAACGTAAGCATAATTATTTAAACCGCCTACTATTTTGCCCATAGGCCTGGCAACTGTAGTAACCAAACTTCCAAGGTAAGGTGCAGGAGTTGTAGTTATTGCGGTATTCTCAATATTGAAAGCAAGAGATAAGGTCCATGCAGTAACATCGTAAAACAAGCTGTCTTTATAATCAAAGGTCTTCTCAAACATAGTTTTTATAACCTTAAACTGAGGCTGGCTGGTAGGTACTATATATGCACTTCCGGGACTGAATGTTTTACCATCAGCCGTAACTTTTTGCCTTAGTTCATACACATTTATTTTATGACGTTGCATCATGTCCAGCATTTGCCATGTTTTACTTTTATCAGTTTCTTCGCCAAACACATAGGCCTTGGCGGTAAAAGCAGCGGCTTCTTTAATTACATCATTGTAGAAACTTCGCTGGTAGGTTAAAAGCTCCTTCCGCATCATCCGCGCAGCTTCCAAGGTTGATAAAGTTGTTGTAAACTGGTTACGAATGGTAAAAGGAAAAGTGAGTAAGCCATTATCGGTTTCCTGGGCATGCCCACGGCTGCTTGCCTGTTCAAACAAAATACCGATACCCCCATTTATATCAGGGTAAGTTGATCCCTTGCCATAATAAAAATCATCATACCCTTCTTTAGTAAAATAAAGTGAGCCGATGCTGTCTAAAAATTTAGAATGATAGTTTGCGATAAGGCCTGTTAGCTCCTGGTTGCGTTTAGGCGTATTTGGATTAGCCCTGGCAGGTACTCCGGGTTGAAAAAAGAACGTTGCATTTGATCCCTGCTCGTGATGGTCAGTAAAAATATTGGGTTTCCAGTTATGAAAAGCAGCCAGCCTGTTTTGGCTTTCAACGTGCTGGGCAGGTAGCCAATCGCGGTTAAGGTCAAACAGGTAATGATTAAAACGACCGCCGGGCCAGGCCTCATTCAATTCGCGGCTGTTAGGATCGGCAACCTGGGTAGCCCCTCTATTACTGTTTGCCCATGTGGCAAAACGGTTTAACCCATCAGGATTAAAAGAAGGATCTAAAAGTATCACAGTGTTTCGAAGTAAATCATCAACCTGTGCGCCCTTTGCTGCAGCAAGATAATAGGCCGTAAGTAACGATGCATTGGAGCCACTGCTTTCATTGCCATGTATACTAAAACCCATCCATACAACTGCGGGCATATCATCAATATTTACCGAAGCCGATTGGCTGGGGTCGCTTAATAAAAGATGTTGCTTCCGTATTTCTTCCAGTCGTTTTTGGTTTTGAGGAGATGTGATGGCTAACAACAGTTGAGGCCTGCCTTCGTATGTAAAACCGGTAACCTGCAAGCTTACTCTATTTGATGTGGCAGCAATGGCTTTCATATAATTAACCAGGCGGTCATGGGTAACATGCCACTCACCTACCTCGTGATAAATAACCGATTTTGGTGTAGGGATTGCCGGGTCGTACGAAACATTTTTTGGAAGATAATAGTCAAGGCTCTGGCCAACAGCATTACTAAAGATGCCTGCTAAAAGCATCACTCTTAAAAATTTTCTCATGCAGGGTTTGATTTGGTGGGAAGTTATCTACGAATCCTGTAAAAAATTCAATTTGAAAGAATATGTCGGTAAACCAATTGAATTCAGGCTTTTCTGGCCATGTACTTATTAAAAAAATCGTGGCAGTTTATAACCTCGATCGAGGAGAAGTAAAAGTCATGAACATCTTCTGTAACAATACACTGGCAACTGCTTTCAAGTGCGGCATAATATTCCATCCCATCTTCAAAGTCGTTTACCTGGTTATTGTTAATAGCTTTTGTAACTGAAGTGGCAGTTGCTTCAGCAATGTTTATGTTATCGGCCAATAGCTTTATTTTCTGCTTGGCCGTTTGCGTTTTATATTTCTTCTCACTAAAATAAAAAGCAATGGCAAGGCAAATTGGTGAAGTATAAACCTGGTAACCGCCATGGTTATGTAAACTTAATATCCGGCTCGAATAAGAAAAATTTGGATATTCCTTATTCAACACCGAGACCAATATGTTTGCATCTAAAAATATCTTCATTATTTTTTAGAGGCAAAAAATTCATCTTTGGAAGATTTGCGGCTTCTTTTTTTGGTTTGATAAACGGCCTCACCTTCGGCAACCTGCATTACCCAGTCCGAAATTGGATAATCTTCTAAGGAATGATAATTTGAAGAAGTAATTTTTTTCAATAAGAATTCTATTAACCTCGATAAGCTAATGTTATTAGCCTCAGCATACCTTTTGGCTTTCTGAATTACACCTTCATCAAAACTTAAAGTGATTTTTGAGTCCATATTAAAATTTTATACGACAAACTTACAAAAGTTATACGTATAATCAAAGTAAAAAGTAAAAAGTAAAAAAAATTATTCTTCAGTTGTTTTGAGACTGAAATGTAAAGATTTTGCAGTTAATATTCTGATTCATATAAAAGCTAAAAAAAGCTGCCTTGTAAAAAGGCAGCTTCTTAAAAAAATTATTATTACCAAATAAACGTAAAAAGATTACTCATCATACTTTTCACATTTCACATTTCACATTTTTTACTTTTTAATTTTTACTTAAGCATACATATCCTCACGTATGCCTTTCACACGCTCATCTTCAAGGTATTCGTCAAAGGTCATTAACCTGTCTATGATACCTTTTGGTGTTAACTCAATAATACGGTTGGCAACAGTTTGCATAAAAGTATGGTCGTGGCTAGTCAGCAATACAATGCCTTTAAAATTGGTGCAACTTTCGTTAAACGATTGAATACTTTCCAGGTCGAGGTGATTGGTTGGCTGGTCCAAAACAATCACATTTGGGTTTTGAAGCATCATACGGCTTATCATACACCTAACCTTTTCTCCGCCGCTTAACACTTTTGTTTTCTTCGCAATCTCATCGCCGGTAAACAACATCTTACCTAAAAATCCTCTTAAAAATGGCTCATCTACATCAGTAACATAGCTTGGTACATATTGGCGCAACCAATCCATCAAATTAAAATCATTTTGAAAAAAGTCGTTGTTTTCTAAAGGAAGATAAGCTGTAGTAACGGTAGTACCCCATTCAAACTTTCCGGTGTCTGCCTTAGCCTCATTATTAATCACTTCAAAAAAGCTGGTCACGGCTAAAGGGTCCTTACTATAAAAAGCTATTTTATCGTTTTTACTTATGCTGAAAGATACTTTATCAAACAGCTTACGGCCGTCAACTGATTTACTTAAGTTTTCAACGTTTAATATCTGGTTGCCCACCTCCCGTTGTTGCTGGAAAATAATACCGGGGTATTTACGGTTACTCGGCTCAATTTCTTCAATAGTCAGTTTTTCCAATGCTTTTTTACGCGAAGTAGCTTGCTTACTCTTACTGGCATTTGCGCTAAAACGGGCAATAAAGTCGAGCAAGTCTTTTCTCTTATCCTCGTTCTTTTTGTTCTTATCGTTTACCTGGCGAGCCATTAACTGGCTACTCTCGTACCAAAAAGTATAGTTACCTGTAAATATTTTAATTTTTGCACGATCCACATCGGCAACATGGGTACAAATTGTGTCCAAAAAGTGACGATCGTGACTGACTACAAGTACAATATTTTGGTAGTCGGCTAAAAAATTTTCTAACCATCCAATAGTTTCTATATCAAGTCCGTTAGTCGGCTCATCTAACAAAAGAATGTCAGGATCGCCAAATAAAGCCTGTGCTAATAATACTCTTACCTTATAGTTACCGGGAATGTCCTGCATTTTGCTACCATGGTATTGCTCGTTAACACCCAGGCTGCTTAATAAAGTACCAGCAGTACTCTCGGCTTCATAGCCTCCCATCTCACCAAACTCTCCTTCCAACTCGCCGGCACGCATTCCATCTTCTTCAGTAAAATCTTCCTTAGCATAAATCAACTCACGTTCATGCATAATTTTCCACATCTTGCTATGACCCATCATAACTGTGTTTAAAACAGTTTGGTCTTCAAATTCAAACTGGTTTTGCTTTAGGATGGCAAGCCTCTCTCCGGGGGATATTTCTACGGTCCCTTTGTTAGGTTCAATTTCTCCACTTAAAATTTTAAGAAAGGTTGATTTACCTGCACCATTTGCACCAATTACACCATAGCAATTTCCTTTTACAAAGCTCAGGTTTACCTCATCAAACAAAACCCGCTTACCATAGGCAAGCGTAACATTTTTTACACTAATCATTCCAATGAATTATTTACGGAGTTCAATTTTTATTTAGAGCCGCAAAAGTAAGAAAACCACATCAATAGACAGCCATAGGAAATTGTATCTAATTGATATGCTAAAACTCCACACAAACCAGTGCATAAAACAAGTTTGTATTTAAAAAAAGTTCAACAGATATACCTATCAAACAATAGTAGAACAAACTCCAAACATAACTTGTATCTGAATAATTAGTAAAAACAGGTTATACTTGTTTAGTCGTAGCAGTTTCTAATGATGGAGTTTCATTCTCTGCTTCTGTTTTCTTCAAAACCTCTTCCTTAATTTGTGTTTCGAGCTGTTCACTTTTTAAATTAATGCGGAGACGCCCAAAAATACCCATGTAGATATTGGCTATCCACACGAGCGAAAAACCCGAGATAAGATAACCACGCCAGTCATTGAAAATCATATAATAGTGAGTGATGATGAGAAAAAAAGCTGTAACATAATGACTAAAACAATACTCGCAGGTGAACAAATAAAAGAACTTCCTTTTAAGTAAACCATAACAGTTTTTACTTTTATCCAGACAATAATCCCGGGGTTCTCTAAACACTTCTTCATGTGTTACTGTCCAGGCAATACATGCAATTGGGATGGCAAGTAAAAACAGCAGTATAATTTGCTCGCTTATTATATCAGTCATTAGTCAGTAGCTTTATTTTTAATAAAAGTTGAAAAATGATTTTCACACTTCAAATAATAATCAGAGGAAATTATTTATTAATATTTCGTCCATCAATGCAATTGAAATGCCAGGGCAAACAACTTCATCAAAAGCAAAAACTTAAGTATAAACATTGATCTATCACTTAAAAGTGGCTCACCTTCTTTATTCAAATATTTTCTTAATGTTTATTTCTTTTTACATCCCCCTTGCCTTATTCTCATAGTTTTGCTGCCATACTGCTTTAATATTTAGAACTGCAGGCCTCATATTTTGGGGAGGACTTTACATTTTAGATTATGAAAATACAGTTTATCAAAAACATACAGTTTACAAAGCTTGTTAAGGCCGAAAACAGATTGAGGGAGTTTAATTTTAGAAAGATCAATAGCAAGTTGGATGGTTTATTTACAGTTGATGTTAGTGATGACAGGGGCAATCGCATCATTTTTAATATGGAAAAAACTGAGTCTCATTGGCATATTGTACCTGGCTCTACTCTGCCCGACTGGATTACTAAGAATGAGGCAATTTTTGAGGAGTTGATTGAAGAAGAGTTGAAGAATATTTAGTGTATCCAGAGATATAAATCTTTTTGGGAGTCTGCAATAATATAGTACAAAATAATCTTGTAAGTAGTTTAATTGCTGAAACAGTATTGTGTTGTAAATAATTTCCCATTGTTATTAGAATTCTTCTTGTAATCAAAGTCAGAATGTTTGAATTTTATATCAATGAAAGGAAAGAAGAAAATTTTTACAATACTTATACTCGGGCTTCTTTCCTCCATTGGACCACTTTCGATTGATATGTATTTGCCAGGCTTTCCTGACATTGCAAGAGATCTTAATTCCACCGTAGGGCATATCTCCCTTTCTTTATCCAGTTTTTTTATTGGTATATCGTTTGGGCAATTATTATACGGGCCATTGCTCGATCGTTTTGGCCGCAAAAAACCACTGTACATTGGCCTGGTAATTTACCTGCTGGCTTCTATTGGTTGTGCTATGGCAACTTCGGCCAATGCATTAATAGCCCTAAGGTTGTTACAAGCA
>JANPPB010000379.1:0-7392 GCA_031428295.1 Segetibacter sp.
GGTTTACATAACTACTTTTATCGTTTAATTTATAATGGATGGGTACATGCCGGTGCCCGAAAATAAAATAATCAATATGTTCTTTAGCCAATACTTCCCTTGAAAAAATGACCAGCCATTCTTTGTTTTCACCTAAAAACTGCAACTCTTCTACAGCTGTGTTTTGCCTGCTTTTTCTGCTAAAATAATTTGCCGTTCCTATAGCTATTGCCGGAGGCAGCAAGCCAAACAACCATTGGCAAATACTATTCCTAAAAATGCTTTTCAAAAATTTGTATCCATGGTCTCCGGGGCCAAGTCCATCTCCATGACCAATAAAAAATTTCTTTCCATTCCATTCAAACTTTTTTGGCTCAAAATATACCGGTATGTTCAATTCTTTTTCGAAGTAACCATTCATCCACATATCGTGATTGCCCACAAAAAAATGTATGGGTACACCCAGGTCCGTCAACTCCGCTAGTTTACCAAATAATCGAACATAACCTTTTGGTACAACATACCTGTATTCGTACCAGAAGTCAAACATATCGCCCACTATAAAAATTGCTGAAGCCGAGTGTTTGATGCTCTCCAGAAATGAAACAATTTTTTTTTCCCGAAGCAGGCTTTCTGTTGGGTTGGGGGCACCAAGGTGAAAATCGGAAAGGAAGTAAATTTTTTTATCAGGGGAGACCTCCATTCAAATTATAGTTTGCTCTTGTGTTGTAAAAATTCTATTACATCGCCGGATGCAATTACAGGCTGGTCTTCAATTGTTGCATTATACCAATACATCCAGGCAGTTGCAGTTTCTTCATTAATAAAAACGGTTACTTTTTGGCGAATGTATAAGGACTGCTCATGGTTTTCAGGATGTACGCCCTCGTAATCATCCAACTGCTCAAAGGCCCAATTAAATTCTTTTTCATTTTTCAACTGGTACAGTTCACCAATAATAAAATTATTTTCTTCGGTAGGTATTGCTGCCGGGTAGCTACCCATATCGTACAGCTTTCCTTTCACTTTCGCATCTCCAATAAGGGTAAAATACCTACTTACATATTCGTAAGCAGGATGTTTAAAGCCGCTGCGCAAGGAGCCGTAAACGAATAATTTCAGTACATCATTCTTCATGAAAAATAAAGATATGAAAGCAATAACATCTTGCCGAATTTGTGCAATTTGATTTACGGCTGGGTTCGTTCAACCAAAAACACAAATACTTCTTTTGGGCCGTGTACACCAACCACTAATGTTTTTTCTATATCAGCCGTTCGGCTTGGCCCCGACGCCATTGTGATTAATGAAGGAAGTTTATTAGCGTATTTTTTGAGTAAAATGAGAAGGCCTTCCTTTATATCGTATACCAGTTGATTGGTATAAGCAATGCAAATATGTATGGGTGCATAAACACTTACAGTTCTTCCACTCAATTGTGCGCTGCTCATGATGATGCTTCCGGTACGTGCAATTAATAATTCGCAAGAGGTTAAACCTGCATTGCAATCTGCAAGGCTGGATGCATTAACACCGGTAAAGCCCAGTGCGGTTAAAGGCTCAGCTAGTTGAGGCTCCAGGCAATATAATAAACTTATTTTTTTTGCAGTAAAGAGTTGATGCAATTGCTCATTTAATTCGTTACTGTCTGAGCAATAAGAAAATTTACCTAACAATCCGGTAAAGTTTTCAGCAAACTCCACATCGAGTTCTTTTGTTTCAGGTTGAAATACGCTGGTGGATCCCTCACTTTGTAAAAAAGGAACAGGCACCGGGTTAGCGAGTGCCTGTCTTACTTTTTTTAGAATGTTCTCTTTTGCTGATGATGAACCCTTCATATTAATTTTTAAACTTCATTAACGGTATCAACTACTGTTTTCTCCGGTGGTGCACCAAGTCCACTATTTTGATCGTGTATAACGTCGAGCAGGTTTTTGTCAATGAAAGGACGCTTACCAATTAATGCCTCTACATCACTTTGAAACAATACTTCTTTTTCTAATAACTCCTTCGCCAGAATTTCAACTTCAAGTCTTTTTTCGGTCAGCAATGCTTTTGTACGTACGTATGCAATATCAATCATTTTCCTTACTTCTTCGTCAATCATCTTACCTGTTTCTTCGCTGTAAGGTTTGGTAAAAGTATTCTCCTGTGTAGGGTCGTAGTAGCTAACGTTTCCTACTTTATCGTTCATGCCATACACGGTAACCATTGAATAAGCAATCTTGGTAATCTGCTGCAGGTCATTGCTGGCACCGGTACTTATTTTACCAAAGAAAATGTCTTCAGCCGCACGACCGCCCAATGTCATGGCTATCTGGTCGTTTAACTGATCGGTATTGTAGAGGTACTGCTCTCTTGGTGTGTATTGGGCATAGCCTAAAGCAGCGGTTCCTCGTGGTACAATGGTAACTTTTAGCAATGGATAAGCATGCTCCAAAAACCATCCGCAAATAGCATGGCCGGCTTCGTGGTATGCTATGATCTCTTTTTCTTCAGGAAGAATGATCTTATTCTTTTTCTCTAATCCTCCGATTACGCGGTCAATTGCATCCTGAAAATCGCTCATGTCAACTGCCTCCTTTCCCTTACGGGCTGCAATTAAAGCAGCTTCGTTACATACATTGGCTATGTCGGCTCCTGCAAAACCAGGGGTTTGCTCAGCAAGCTTGTGTACGTTAAGTGCCTCGGAAATTTTAATTGGTTTCAGGTGAACTTTAAAGATGGCCTCACGTCCTTTTTTATCGGGGCGGTCAATGGTTATCTGGCGGTCGAAACGTCCGGGTCGCAGCAATGCTGTATCCAATACATCCGGCCTATTGGTAGCTGCTAATATAATGATGCCGATATCGGTACCGAAACCATCCATCTCAACCAATAATTGGTTTAGGGTATTTTCACGCTCATCATTACTCATAATGGCGTTTCTTCCTCTTGCACGACCGATGGCATCAATCTCATCTATAAAAATGATACAAGGAGCTTTTTCACGGGCTTGCTTAAACAAATCTCTTACACGGCTTGCGCCAACTCCTACAAACATTTCAACAAAATCGCTACCACTCAGGCTAAAAAAAGGCACCTGAGCTTCGCCGGCCATAGCTTTGGCCAATAAAGTTTTACCTGTTCCGGGGGGGCCTACCAATAAAGCACCCTTGGGTATTTTACCACCAAGGGCCGTATATTTTTTAGGATTTTTAAGAAAATCCACAATCTCCATCACCTCAACCTTAGCTTCATCTAACCCTGCAACATCACCAAAATTTATGTTTACACGGGTACCTTTTTCAAAAAGAGTAGCCTTTGATTTACCAATATTGAATATGCCACCCGGACCACCACCACCACTTGGTCCGCCCATTTTGCGCATTAATAAAACCCAGAGACCTACAAAAAGCAGTATAGTAACAATGGTGTTAGCAATAGGACCAAACCATTCACCTTCGTTGGCAACTGTTTCTGGAACCTTGTCGACACTTAACTTGTTCTGGGTACTGTCTTTAAAAAATGCTGTTTGAGCAGTATTAAAACTTTCCCAGTCGGTAACGCTAAATTCAAATTGAGGGCCTTTTACTAAGCCGGTTGAATTCTTTTTTACTTTCTGTTCAAAGTATGGCTTTTGAAGACTCTCTTTTTTAATGTAAACCCTAACAATTTCCTTGTTTTTAACCAGGTCTAATCTCTCAACGTCACCTGTGGCTAACATTCGTTGTCTAAATTCAAGCTCAGTTGTTTTAACCGCATCAGGAGTTCCGCTAATAAAATTTGCACCAATTAATACAATAGCAATGATTGCATATATCCAGTAAATGCTAAATTTTGGTCCCTTTTTTGTAGATTTATCATCTCCATTGGGCATGCCCGGAATATTTAGAAAATCTTTTTTCTGTTTTTGATCGTCTTGTGCCATAACCTGCTAGTCTTCTCTATTTAATAAAATCCGTTATCAAATGTTCGATGTATGGAAAATTTAACCATTATGTTCCTGCGACTCAGCATCGCTCCACATTTCATCGAGATTATAAAATTTGCGCATATCTGGTAACATAACATGTACCACTATGTTCACATAATCAATTAACACCCATTGTAAAGCCTGGTAACCTTCGTGCTTGTAGGCAACCTCGCCACATTGTTTTTTTACTTCCTCCTGTACAAATTCTCCAATTGCCCGTAATTGTTGAGGGTTACTGCCTTCGCATATAATAAAAAAGTCCGCTACGGCCTCGTGAATTTTTCGGAGGTCAAGCGAAACAATGTTTTCCCCTTTTTTTTCCTGGATTGCGTGAATGATGGTTTTAAAAAGCCTGGAGTTTTTTGTGGTTCTGACTACACCGCTTTTTTTTCTGGTAGTCAGTAATGTAAGTGGTTCCAATAATGAATCGTTTAATTTATAAATATTGTATTATACCCTATGTGGGTTAATAGCTCCTATTTTCAAAGGGTTTATTTGCCGCAGGTTTTTTTTAATCCTTAAGACACACCAATCAGGCATCAATAATTTTGAGCTTCAACAAAATAAATCCGAACCTGAATGTATTCCTTAAATATCAAAGAAAATTGTTGTTAATACGTATCTGCCATTCAGTGCTTTCTTATTTATCCTAAATAACATCAATAATTCTTCCACCTATCTTCGTCAAAAATACTACTTCTTGTCGAGCTTAAAATGCCAGTAGGTAAACCGTTTATAGAATTACTTGAAGTGGATAGCACCAACAACTATGCCATGGCACAGGTACAAGCCGCTTTGGCAGTACATGGAACGGCATGGTTTGCACATAAGCAAACATCGGGTAAAGGGCAGCGGGGAAAGACCTGGTTATCAAAAGAAAAGGAGAATATAATTTTAAGCCTTGCCATTAATCCTTCACCTCTTACGGTATCCAATCAATTTGTAGTAAGTGCTGTTACCGCATTGGCATGTGCTGAGCTATTGAAAAGATATACTGATAAGGATATAAAAATTAAATGGCCTAACGATATTTATTGTGTAGACAGAAAGGCAGGAGGCATTTTAATTGAGAACATTATTCAGGGACAGCAATTGAAATTTTCGATTGTGGGTATTGGTATTAATATCAATCAAACTGTTTTTTCAGCAGATGTTCCCAATGCAACCTCTTTGGCTGAAGTTACAGGCAAACAATACGATCCTGTTGTGTTAGCAGGGGAGTTGTGTGTAATTTTTGAAAAGAAATGGTCCCTGATTGAGGAAGGAGGTTTTGATAAAATTCTATTTGATTACCAACAGCATTTATATAAGCTGAATGAGATAGTGAAGTTTAAATTTGAAAATGAGGTGCTTTTAGCGAAAGTAGTGGGGGTTAATGCGCAAGGGGAATTGATTTTGAATACCGGGGAGCAGATAACTATACCGGTTAGCCAGATTACCTGGTTATTACCTAATTGATTTCTATTCCTTCCAAAATTGTCAGATCCCGTTCTTTTATACGTGCCTCAACTTCAAAACGATTGTTATCATAACCGTTATTGAACGACTCCATCAAATACATAAATAGAAATTGCATAATCCCGAATTTTTTGTACTGCTTTACATGGGCTATCTCGTGCCTGAGCCATCTTTTGTTGAGCAAAAACTCCGACTTGGAAGTATTGTGTAAATGAATGGTTTTACCAAGTACCATTGCCACCTTTTTCTCCTTAAGCTTGCGGGCCGCAATTTTTGCCATCCACGAGTTCTCCTTAATGGTCACACTGATCATTCGATGTTAGTAAAGGTTGAGTTGAAAATTATATACCTAATAGAGGGGTAAGGCTTTAGTTAGACTGTTTAGTATGACAAGCGGTTGCAAGTTGCCCTGGGGTACAAACAATTAAAATTTAGAATTTGAATAAGAGCATACTAAACTATCAACCCATATTTAAACGTTCATTCGGTTAAGAAGTGCCGGGTACATAGGAAAGATTAGTTTTCCTGAGAAGGCAATTGAAGAATCTACCGCTAAGACTCCCATGAGTTAAATACTTGTTGCGACTGATTGGCCGTATCAGGTTTTTCGATGATGTTGTTGATCTGGCCTTTTTCGTCAATTAAAAACGTTGTCCGGGTAATACCCATGTAAGTTTTGCCCATAAATTTCTTTTCGCCATAAACACCGTATTGCTCAACAATTGTCTTGTCTTCGTCGGCTACCAAAGGGAAAGGCAATTGGTATTTGTCCTCAAACTTTTTGTGTTTTTTTATACTATCGTTACTTACACCAATAACCTGGAAACCTTTACCAATCAGGCTGGTATAGTTATCTCTTAGGTTGCAAGCCTGTGCAGTGCAACCTGGCGTATCGTCTTTAGGATAAAAATAGAGCACAACTTTTTTACCTTTAAAATCGGCTAAAGATATTGTTGCTCCATTTTGATCTATGCCTGTAAACTGCGGGGCTTTATCGCCTTTTTTTAAATGTGTCATTAGTTTGAATTTAAAATGAATATTTCACCACAAGCGCTATCAATTGTTTAAAGAAGCCACAAATTTGCCGCCTCAGCGGCTAATTGAAAATCTGCGTTCAGTAAAGTTACCTGCCTCGTCGGCAATTACAATCTTCAAAACATGGGGACCTACCTGGGTTTTCTCATCAAACCGGTGAATAAAATAGTCGCTTTTGCGGCTGAACAATAGCCATTTACCATCCAGTTCTGCCCTGAAAAATGAGAGTTCGCTAATGTTATCCTTTGCCAAAATGGTTATTGAAGGTTTACCCCTAAGATTGCTGCCGGAAGACCAGCCAATAGGCTGGATTGTTGGAGGTATGGTATCAATAATTAATTGAACACTGCCCAGGTCTCTAAACTTAGCTTCCATCCAGTTATTTAGCCAAATGCCTTTAACTGCTTCCTTTTTGCGGTTGCTTACCATTTGCATAACCACTTTGCTTTGTAATGAGGGCAAAAGATTTTCTCTTGCTCTTAGCCTTACCGTAAAACTGTCGTGAACGGGCACAGTGTAATTATGCAGGTTTTCAATTGAAGATGCGCTTAACACTCCGGCGGAGGCCACTGAAGTGTGTTCGAAAAAAACGGTATCGTAAAAAGTTGAAGACGTAAAATCAGCCTCCATATTTGGATAGGATACTTTGTTTTGTTTGCCGGGCATTAAAGTATTGGCATTTTTAACGGGCAATCGATTTGAATTGGTAGGGTTGTACCTGACCTTGAACTTTAGAGTGGTGGTATTTAAAGAAACATCTTCCAAAACAATGCGGACATTATGCACTTCTGCATCTGTCAGCGTTATGTTACCATCATTTGCTGAGGGAGAAAAAATGCCTATTTGATTGCCGGGCAACCGGCTGAGATGCTGTATCCGGGCCCCTGATGTAGCTTTTGAGCTATAGTCTACCGAGGCATTAATGTAGCGGGTGTATGCGTACGAAAAATTATTAAGTTGAAATG
>JANPPB010000380.1:0-5697 GCA_031428295.1 Segetibacter sp.
GTTATTCGCCACTTGGGCATTTTGCGAAGTAGAAATTCGAGGTCCATACCGAAATGCTTAAACTCTTCCTGTTGTGCATTTTCCATAATGGCTTTTGCCTCCTTATCCTTTTCAACTGAGATACGTTGCTCATACCAATTAATTGCTTCTGCTTCTTCTATGATGGATGCAAGCATACGAGCTTTTGTTCTTGTTTCTTCTGTCAACTCGTGTGGCGGTTCGTGGTATTGATCAAAACCCATGAGTATAATTTTAAGGTTAAAATATCGGCTATCTTTTAGCAATAAGATGAAAGCTTAATTATTCTGCTGTTGCAATATGCTGTCAGATGCTTTTTCAAAGACATGTGTAAGAGACCTCTTTTATCCTGAGTTCGAGGTCACTCACCACAGGAAGAAAAACACTCGAATATCCTTAGCAGCAGATCGGGAACACCTGGGAAGATCGGTACTTTTTGTTGAAACACTTGAATAACGAGGCGAAAAGGGTAACCGAATCAAGTAACAATGTTATAAAAAAGCGGGGTACACTACACTGGCAGTAAAACATTGAGCAAAGCATGCATTCAGAGATATTGTCTTATTATGTTACGACAGTTTCTGCTGAATATAAAAATTTGAACGCGGTTAAACTTTCTTTAGAAGCGTAGGTCTATGAGTTGTACTTAAAATTTTAAACAATAATTTTTAAATCATTATGAAAGCCAATTTAAAATTTTTGATGCTTGGCATAGCGCTTACTACAGCATCATTCAACATTGCAAATGCCCAAAAAACCACACAGTTCAAACCAAACCGGGACAGTATTGGAGACAAATTTGATAAGAAAGAAGATAAATGGGATAAGAAGGAAAATAAGCTTGACCGTAAAGAAAACAGGCGGGACAGGAAGGAAGATATTAAAGATAAAAAAGAAGACATTCGCGACAGGCACAAAGATGTGCGAGACGCCAAACATGATGGTGCTGTAAAAGACAGGCGCGAAGATGTACGCGATAAACGTAAAGATGTGAAAGACAAAAATGAGGATGTAAAGGATGGCAAAGAGGATGTACGCGATAGAAATGAAAATAAACGAGACAGGAAGGAAAATGTTCGTGATCGTCGTGAAAACCGCATGGACCGGAAGCATTAAATCACTTGATTTTATTGGATACGGAGGCTCATTATTGAGCCTCTTTTTTTGTTTTATGGATGCAATACCAACTATTTGTACAAGCTAGAGTTTTACCATTTTGCAATTGTGCCCTTGTACCGCTAATGGACGCAGGCCTTCCTTCATATATGATTTGTATGCTAAGTTGGAACATTGAAACCAACCAAAGAACTGGCAGAATTGCGCCCTGCTCCACATTGGTATAAACGTACAAGAGTGCGACCCCGCAAGTTTGACGGGGCAGGCAGCAACAATGCTTAATTTAATACCTTCTGCCAGGCCCCAAAAAACCATTGCACATGTAACGGCTTTGCAATTATTGGTTGTACTTAATCCGGTATATAGAACCCTTTGCATCGTCGGAAACATAAATTGATCCATCTGGTGCCTGGGCCAGTCCACAGGGTTTATGTACATCCGTTCCAACGGTAAAATTCTCTGCAAAAATTTCCCACATACCTGAGGGCTTACCATTTTTAAAAGGAACAAAAGCTACAAAATATCCCTTTTTCAATTCGGCTGACCTGGCATGGAACGCAACAAAGGCACCGTTTTTATACCTGGCGGGAAAAGTATTGCCCGTATAAAATAATAAACCGTTTGGAGCAAGGTGTGCCGGAAAAGCAACGATTGGATCTATTGCATTTTCTCCCCCTGTCTTCTTACCATCTCCACCATATTCGGGCATTAAAATCTTCTTCTTTTGAATATGGTCGTAATATACATAAGGCCAGCCACCATCAGCCCCTTTAGGCACTTCATACATTACCTCCGAAGGCAACAAAGTATTTTGTTCTGCAGTATAGTATTGGGGAAAGAGGTCGTGCAATTGATCCCTGCCGTGGTTCATTAAAAACAATGAATTTGTTTTGGCATTCCAGGTAAGGCCAACGGTGTTTTTAAAACCGGTAGCATAGCGAACAGCGTCTTTATACTGCTGATTTGGCTTATTGGTTTTAAACTGCCAAATACCCGCAACGGAGTCTAACAGCGGGCACGGATTAGGAGCTTGTTTTGAATTGGGGTCCACCAGGCACGAAGTGAGATAAGAACCAACGTTTACGTAAAGATTGTCTTTGTTATCAACTACTATTGCCTTAGAGTTGTCCCTAATCCGGTTTACCAATCCAACAACAATCTTTTCCGGCTCATTAGGATTGATGACTTCTCCTTTATTATCCAATTTGTAACGGTAGACATCATCATTTGAGGAAGCATAGAGGTAATTGTTTTTTATATAAATGCCTGTACCGGGATAATCTCCAAAAGCGGTTTCAATTTCAAACTTCCCATCGTTATTCGTATCCCTTAAATACACAATTCCTTTTCCGTCTTTTAATTTGGAAAGCTTGACATAAAGACCACCCTGCCTGGTAACTGCCATGTGCCTTGCACCAACCACTCCTTCAGCTACAACATCGGCCGTAAAGCCCGGTGGGAGGTGCAGTTGTTTTTGTGATGAAGTGTCAATTTTTTGTAAAGCAGGTAGACTGTTTGTTTGCCCTAAAGCAACGTAGTTTAATACGAAACACGCAATGACAAGGCCCAGATTTAGAGTTAGTTTTTTCATATAGCAAGTTGTTGGAAGCTAAGATAAGTTTGAGTGATGGATTAAACAGGAGACAATAAGCTAGCCAATTGAAGTCGGGCCAGCCTCCTGTAGGACAATCTAATAACTTCATCGTTTTTTTTAGCATAACACCTTACCCAAATGCAACTGGCATTAAGTATTTTGCTGCAATATTTTGTGATAAGATAAAGCATAATGATATCAGTCTTCTTTTAGTTACATGAAATTTAAACAACCAATATTTTTAACTGGAAGGTGGGAAAACCTGGTAATGCTCAATTACGAAATTGATCCTGAGGTACTTCTTCCCTATCTTCCTTATGCAGTAGAATTGGATCTTCACCAAGGCAAAACATTGGTTAGCCTGGTAGGATTTTTATTTAAGCAAACAAAAGTGTTTGGTGTAAGATGGCCGTTTCACACCAACTTTGAAGAAGTAAACCTGCGCTTTTATGTAAAGCATTTTGATGGTGTGAGATGGAAGCGGGGTGTGGTATTTATCTCGGAGATAGTACCGAGTCCGTTAATCTCTATAATTGCAAATAAATTATACCGCGAACCTTATAGTTCAAAACCAATGAGCCATGCCATTAACGTGAATGAGGATATAATTACGGCTACTTATAACTGGAAGCATAAGAGCAAATGGAACAGCATAGCAGTTACTGCTGAAGTGTGGCTGAATAATATTGAACCCGAAAGTGAAGAGCAGTTTATTTTTGAACATTACTGGGGATATAATAAGTACGATGATAAAACCACTATTGAATATGGAGTCGAACATGAGATGTGGCAGGTTCATAAAGTAAAGAGTTGGAAGTTGGATTGTGATATTGCTGCATTATATGGTAGCGCATTTGCTCCCACTTTCTCAAAATTGCCCTCATCAGTTTTTTTAGCGAAAGGATCAGATGTTCTCATCAGGAAACCGGTCTTTATTCGCAAGTAACTTTCATTTCTATAATCTTTCTGCCGTAGTTAAGGTTGTCACCAACGATATGTGTATGGGTGATGAAGCATTTGTAGTACCCTTTAAATCCGCGCCTCAGTTGCAGGTGTAATTGGCCCTGCGGCGGCAATGATTGGGCGAACGCCAGGTAAGTCAAAAACCTTGTGGCAGAACGGAACATCTTAATTACAGGAAATATTTTGTAAATTTTGTAAAAAGCAAAAAAGCATGAAACTGCCGTTAAGATGGTTTTTCTTTTGCCTAACCTGGATATTTTTTGCCAGAATTTCTTTTGTGATGAAAGATAGTAGTTACTACAATGCACACTTTCTCCTTATCGATAAAATATACAATTGAATAAGGGTACTTTCGAAGTTTTAATTCATGAAAATATTTGTAGCTGTTTCGGTAGCGATCGGGTTCAACTTCTATTTTGGAGAATGCTTCATCAACAGAGGTTCTAAAATTTTCTGCTGCTTTCAGGCTGCGCTCATTGTACCAGATTATGGCTTCGAGATATTCTTTTGCGGCTCTTTTACGTAAAGTAATTTTATAGCATTCATTACTTGCCATACAACAATTTATCTATGGCCTTATCAACTTCTTCTTTAGAAAGTGTTTCACCATTTTTTTGATAATCGGCATACTCCTCATCTAATCCCGCTTTAAAGTCATCGGTGTAAGTATCCTCAAAAAAACTATAGACTTCAATCAATTTTTCTTCCGGGCTGTTATCGATTAGCGAATGTAATTTTTTGCGAAGCGTTGTTGTTTCCATAAAAATTATTTACTGTAAAAGTAATTATTATCCTTTGGCATTATGTTTATCGACAGAGGTTCTATTGGGCTTCGTACCTCCTGGTTGTTCTGGTGTTCGCAGTCCACAGTTGGTTTAAGTGTTAGCGCAGCGCCACTTAAATTATTAAAATAACAATCCTCTTCGTCTTTCTATTGCCGGACGCAGTCCTGCTATCATGCATGATTTAAGTGATCCGCTGGAACACTTAAATCAACTTTACGGCAGAACGGAACTAACGGGGAAACAACTGAGCAGATCGAGAACTGGTTATTTATAGGCCTCTTTTCTATGACGAATGCGTTGTACTTCCACAACCTCAATTACATCTTCAATGGTGTAGATGATTCGATAATCTGCCACTCTTATTCTATAGGCTTCTTATCCTTTCAATTTCTTTATGCCTTCTGGTCTGGGGTTATTTGCAAGACTGTCGATTGCTTCAACAATCTTTTTATTATAGGGTGGTGAGATTTGAGCTAACTCCTTAATAGCAGAACGCTTTACAACAATTGTATATATGCTTTATAATTTACCTTCATCGTGTAGTTGTTGCTTGACCTGCTCCCACGGAGTTGTTTCTTCATTTTTACGAAGTTCAATTGCGATGATATCATAAACGTCTTCCAACTGTTCATCATCCTTTGCAAGAAGATCAAGGTCAATTTGCATAAGGCGATGGTTGTTTGATTCGTTTTTTAAAATAGTGATGGCGTCGATGGAATTCGTTTTATCAAATGTACCAATTTTATATTGTCGCTATTCGCCTAGCAGCTTGTGTAAAGATACTGCCGGACGCAGTCCTGCTATCATGTATGATCAAAGTGTTTCGTTGGAACATTTAAACCAACCTTACGGGGGAACCGGAGTTATTGGCTGCTAACCGTATGTCTTCGACTACGGTTGTAAATGGTATGCCGGATTGTATCCGGAAATCATAGATATGCAATTTGATTGAACTTGGTTATACCGATCAGGAATCTACTGCATGTCATCAGTGGTTTTATAAATACCAGACGCAGTCTGGGTTTTCATTTGCCTCCGTAGTCGCAGACTACGGAGAGCCATTGGCAGAACGGAACAGTGCGGAGAGCCGAGCAACTTGAACCTGGATAAGTGGTGTAATGCTGTTGTTACCTTTTACAAATGCATGCGTTGAAACCTCAATTGAAACAACTTATGAGGCGGCGGGAACATGTGGGCGGGATGACGGTAAAGGAATTACAA
>JANPPB010000381.1:0-8847 GCA_031428295.1 Segetibacter sp.
TACATTAGATTCCCTTCAACCAATATTTTCTGTTTTTAAATTAATAAAACGTAAGCCAATGCCACATCTCAATTGGGAATCCTTAGGCGGAATAATTACCACCAACATTTCTTCGGTCTCCTGGTCAGCAAACCGCATCGATAATTTTGCCAGAGGCACCGACAATGCCATGTACCACCGATGGTGGAACGGTAGCTCGTGGGGTGGATGGGAATCATTAGGAGGCATCATTACCAGTGAGCCCGTTGCAGTAAGCTGGGCACCAAACCGTATTGATGTATTTGCCAAAGGCAAGGACAATGCCGTATGGCACCGGTGGTGGAATGGTAGCTCCTGGGGTGGTTGGGAATCATTAGGAGGCATTATCACCAGTAATATTTCTGCAGTCTGCTGGGGCCCAAATCGTATTGATCTTTTTGCACGGGGCCTCGACAATGCCATGCATCATAAGTGGTGGAATGGAAGTGCCTGGGGCGGATGGGAAAGCCTTGGAGGTATTATTACCAGCGACCCAACTGCTGTTAGCTGGGGAGCCAACAGGTTAGATGTTTTTGCCAAAGGCACCGACAATGCCATGCACCACCGCTGGTGGAATGGCAGTGTCTGGGGTGGATGGGAAAGTCTTGGTGGCGTAATAACCAGCAATGTTACCGCTGAATGTTGGGGACCTAACCGAATAGATTGCTTTGCAAAAGGACAAGACAATGCTTTATGGCATAAATGGTGGAATGGCAGTGCATGGGGTGGTTGGGAATCTCTTGGCGGACAAATTATTGGAGATCCAACGGTTGTTAGCTGGGGGGCTAACCGTTTAGACATTTTTGCAAAAGGTACCGATAGTGCAGTTTGGCACCGGTGGTGGAATGGCAGTGCCTGGGGTGGATGGGAAACCATGGGTGGCGTAATCACCAGCGAAATATCAGCTATTGCCTGGAGTGCTAACAGGCTTGACCTGTTTGTGAGAGGTACCAATAATGCCATGTTTCATAAGTGGTGGAATGGCAGCGCATGGGGTCCGGGAAATCCATCTCAAACGCTTACGGTTCACATAAAAATTCTCAGCAATCCAACCAGGTTTACCGTTACGCAAATGTTTGATGAAATGCGTAACATATTTGCTGCTGCAGGAGTAACCGTGGTATTGGGATCTACCGAAACCTTAAATATTTCAAATCCTGCGATTGCGGCGTTAAATGATATTGATACAGGTACCTGTACAGGTGGCAACCCCTCTGCAGAACAAAATCAGTTAAGCAATAACCGAAATAATGCGGCAGCCAATCATGTGGTGGTGTACATGTGCCGGTCTGTTTCTTACAACAGCGGTTCTATAAACGGTTGCGCTTCATTTCCTGTCGGCAGGCCAATGGCTGTTGTAGCCGGCTATGCTTCCCGGTATACCTTTGCTCACGAAGTAGGTCACGTATTGGGTCTTAACCACGTAAGCGATAGCAACCGCTTAATGACCGGGGGAGGTACAGATAATATTACCAATCCGCCGCCCGACCTTATTGCAAGCGAAATAAATACCATGTTGGCAAGTAACCTTACTGTTTAAATTTTAAAACTAATTATATGCCTTTCTCAAAAGAAGAACTTATAAAAATGATCAACCTGGACGAACCCGATTACCAGGCCATTGTTAGCAAACTTTCTGCAGATGATATTCCCTTGCTTATTGAACTTACCAAACATGAAAACCCCGCAATTGCTACCAAGGCAATAAGTGTGCTGGGCCTAATGAAAAGCGAGCAGGCTCTGCAGGGTTTAAATGCTGCAGTCAGCCATCCCGACCCTGTTCGTCGTATAGCAGCGGCACACTCACTTCGTAATTTAGCAACGGTGCGTGGCAGTACTCAAATGCTCGAAAAATTGTTAGACGATCACGATATGGGTGTAAGAAAGTTTGCACTTAAAACAGTGGAGGCAGCAAAAATTTCGTCGCTTAAAGAGAAAGTGAAAGCCATAAATTTAAAAGAAGTCAATCCTGAAATAAAAGCCCTGGGCGAAAATGTTTTCAAGAAACTTCAATAATCGATTTTGAATTGAATTGCAGCTCTTGCCAGAAATTGATTGTACACTTCTGTCCTTAAGCCACAGTCTTATAAAAGCAGACTGTGGCTTTTGTATTTACACAACCTATTTATCAAGAATTCGATGGTCCGCTCAGTAGGTTTTCATAGCAACATAGTTGCTGCCAGCCCCGTCAGTATTGCGGGGTCGCCCTCTTGTGCTTTCTTTTCAGGTTGGCATCTCTTTATCCGGTTATTGTGGTAAGGTACTCAGGCTCAATCAATCCATAATCCTCACAAAACATCCTTCAAATTTTAATCTTCTTAAAACCAAACCTAACTTAATCCTGCCTATTTTTACTAAAAATATTAGTAATGCAACTGGTTAATCACGACAATAAAATAGCCTTTTTTAATTTTAAAGTGCCTGCCGGTTTTCCCTCTCCTGCCATGGATTATATGGAAGATAGGATTGACCTGAATAAGGAATTCGTTAGGCATCCCTTATCAACTTTTATAGTGGAGTGCGAAGGATATTCTATGATCAATGCCTTTATTCCACCCAAAGCAAAACTGATTGTAGACCGCTCAGTAACACCCCGCTCCGGAGATATTGTACTGGCAATTTTAAATGGAGAATGGACGGTAAAATATTTTATAAAGAACGAGTACAAATGCTGGTTAAGGCCTGCTAATAGTAAGTTTCAGGATATAGAAATAACCGCAGAAATGAACATGGAAGTTTGGGGTGTAGTCACTACCATTTTAATCAATCCAAAAGACGTAAAGTAATGTTTGCCCTGGTTGATTGTAATAATTTTTATGCATCGTGCGAAAGGCTGTTCAATCCTAAATTATATGGCAGGCCTGTAATAGTTTTATCTAATAACGATGGGTGCGCCATTGCCCGGAGCGACGAAGCAAAAGCCATCGGAATTGTTATGGGCAGCCCCGCCTATCAATTGCAGGATGTTATAAAACAGAACAATGTAGCGGTTTTTAGTTCTAATTATACGCTCTATGGCGACATAAGCGACCGGGTAATGAAAACCCTGGCAATGTTTGTTCCTGCTATTGAAATTTACTCAATTGATGAAGCTTTTTTAGACATGCGGACCCTGAAATATGCCGACTTGTATAAGTTGGGCTTACAAATAAAAAAGACTGTAAAAAAGAACATAGGAATTCCCGTTTCGGTTGGTATAGCCCCTACAAAAGCTTTGGCAAAAATGGCCAACAGGTATGCCAAAAAAACAAAGAAAGATATTGGCGTTCATTTGGCAGGCACTAACGATTTAGGTAACGAAATGCTTGCTTATACCAATATTGGTGATGTTTGGGGCATTGGTCACCAATACTCCTTATTTCTACAAAAAAACGGATTTAAAACAGCATTTGATTTTGTTAATGCACCTGAAGAATGGGTACGAAAAGAAATGACTGTGGTGGGTCAAAGATTATACAACGAGCTAAAAGGTACCCCGGCTATACAATGGGAAGAAGCAGTGAAGGATAAAAAAAACATATGCACCTCCAGATCGTTTGGAAATTTATTAACCGATAAGGCTGAAATAAAAGAGGCGCTAGTAAATTATGCAGCTAATTGCGCTTTAAAATTGCGTCAGCAAAAATGCTGCTGCAGAAAAGTAAAAGTATATGTGCAAACCAACCAGCACCGTATAGAAGACCGCCAATACAGTGGTTCCATTACCATTGATTTAAACACGGCATCTAATACAACTTCCGAAATTATAAAGTATGCCACTAGAGCTTTAGACATCATATTTCGTCCCAATCATAATTACCTGAAATGCGGAATTGAAGTATTAGACCTTGTACCGGAAGATTGTATTCAAACCAACTTATTTAACAATGCGGCAAGCACACGGCAGAAGAAATTAATGAATGCCCTTGATAAAGTAAATAAGTCGTTAGGTAAAGAGGTTGTAAGAATGGCCGTGCAGGGTTTTGAAAAAAAATACCGGTTAAAAGCCGAATACTTGTCGCCTTGCTACACAACCAACATCAACCATATTTTAAAAGTGAAGAACTAATGTTTCAACCATTTTTAGAATTTAAAGAACTCTATATTGACCGGCTTAAGAGTTTAAATAAAAAGATACTGGTAACACAGTCTTACCACAGGTATGTTGATGATTTATCGGAGGTGCCTAAAACCGGAATACTTGTAACAGATTATGATAACAGGGGGCTTGCAAACATTCATTTAAAAGCGGTCTCTCACGATAAATATGGTGCCATTGTCTTATTGGATTCAGAGAAGCATCTTCATCAATTTTTACAATTATTGCAACCCGGTTCTCATTACAAAGTCTTTTGGTCGGTTGTAAATAATTTAAAAGAAATGGAGGAGCGTTTAAAGAAAAAATATTCGAAGCACTTAATGAGGTATGTGGCAAAAACAACCGACTGGCACATTGCACGGGACGAAAACCTCATCGTAAGTTTTCAGGTAACTTATGGTGAACTTTATATAATCATCAGGCGTAAAACCCAAACAATACGGGTTAAATTTGACGAAATTGAAAAGTCGTAGGCATGTGTTATGATATATCTTTTAAGGTTGAAATAAGGCAGTTAAATGAGTATTTTCCTAACCTGGTACACGACGACCAAATGAGCCTGAATCTGGATGCCGCAATTCACATAATGGGCCATGCATTTGGTAACCATCCCATAATTTTTAGAGATATAAAAGGCGATGGAAAACTACACCTGCGATTGATGGAGTGGGGATGTATACCCTACTATATAAATGACGAAAGTGCGTTTATTAAACAACGAACTTCCATGTTGAATGCCCGAAGCGAAAGAATACTGGAAGACACAAAAAGTTACTGGTATAAAATACGAAACCGCAGGTGTTTGATACCTGTTTCTGGCATTTATGAGCATCGCGAAATAGCTGGATGGAAGAAAAAAGTTCCCTACCTGATTGCCTTAAAAGATCAGCCTATATTTTTTTTACCGGGTTTATATTCGGTTGCTGATATTGCCGATAAGGAAACCGGGGAATTACAAAAACGTTACACCTTTACAATTATAACAAGGCCTGCAAATAATGTAATGCAACAGATACACAACAGCGGCGATAACCTGGGACGCATGCCCTTATTTCTTTCTTTAGAAATGTCAAAACAATGGGTTGAAGAAGAATTAAGTTTTGAAGGCTACAAGACCCTGCTTGATTTTGAAATGCCTTCAGAAACTCTGAGTTATAAAACGGTCTACACCATAAGGACCAATAAACTTCGCCCTGATAATAAAACCAAGGATAAGGCGTACGAATGGGATAAATTGCCCGGTTTGAGTTTGGATTGAATATTCATTGGTCGACCGGAGACAGTACATTTTGATGCACGTTACTGTACCAATCCTTTTTTAACCCTTTAAAGTTTTGGTACCACCAAACCATGTGCTTAGTAATGTTTTCCAAGTCAAAAAAAAAGACAATTGGTTTTTTTGAGTTCAGTGTACTTCATGTGGCAATAACATTGTTTGATTTGTTATCAACTTCAGTAAATTAACCAGTAATAAAGTAACTTTTCTCTTCAGTAGTTTTTTCTTTCTACTGAAGTAAAACTTTAGGGTTCGCACAGTTCTAACTTCTTTAACTGCTGACCTGATACATTCCGGTTTAAAGAAAGATAATGCCAGGCAACAATCCTGGAAATTGCCCAATTCTTCTCCTATCATTTTTATTTCTTTTTGTTTTACTCTATTCAGTTGAAAGTTTGTAGCAACACTGTGCTTTATAATAACCCATGTATATAAATAATCTTTTAAAATTTTTCGAACAGAATGCAGGTCGGTATCACTGTGTGGCAACGTTAAGAGCAAACTAATTAAAGAAGCTTTTTTATCTGCTACAAATTTTGCTATTGACCGCCGCCTTATTTTCAGGGGTAATGCATCAGCAATATTTTGATTAAGATTATGAATTGAAATAGTTGAAGCCATATTACGCACCAACTGTTTTGTTTCGGTTTCTTGTTTATGAAGGCATTCCAGGTAAGATTTGGGTAACTCGTTATTGTTATTCCTACAAACTTCAAGTACATTTTTTTGATGTAGTTGCAGGTTCCTTATATGGCCTATCGTACGATAGAAGTCGAGAAAATATTTATTTACTTTTATCTTTTTTGTACCCCGTCTTGCTTTGTTTATTAAACGGAGAAATGCCCTCAGTTTTTTAATTTGCAGCCTGAACTTATGTATCTCCTCCATTTCAAAATCTTCAAGAACATTACCATAATACCCTTTTAGTTTGTTGATCCTTTTACCAATTAAAACTTCTCCATCAAACCGTTTCATAATTTTTTTTTAAAGGTGCGGTTACCTCCGGCATTTTTTGAAACATCATTTTTTCCTCAGCCTTTTTTATATTTTCAATGCCTTGCATTAGTGCATCAGGATTAAACGATATACTGTTGATTCCTTTCTCAACAAGAAACTGTGCAAACTCAGGATAATCGCTCGGTGCCTGGCCGCATAAACCAATTTTCACCCCTGCTTTTACAGCCTTATCTATCATCATGCCAATCATTATTTTTGCGGCTTCATCCTGCTCACTAAACAAGTTATTAATGATGGCAGAATCCCTGTCTATCCCCAGGGTTAGTTGTGTCAGGTCGTTAGAGCCAATGGAGAATCCATCAAACAAGACAGCAAATTTTTCGGCCAGCAATACATTGCTGGGAATTTCTGCCATCATGTAAATTTTCAACCCGGAATCTTTGGTTCTATCCAACCCGTTTTCTCCCATTACGGCGATCACTTTTTTGGCCTCCGCAATTGTTCTGCAAAAAGGGATCATCAATTTTACATTATCAAGACCCATGTCTTCCCTAACTCTTTTAACCGCTGCACATTCCATTGCAAAGCCTTCTTTATATAGATCGTTATAATAACGGGAGGCGCCCCTAAAGCCGAGCATGGGGTTCTCTTCTTTTGGCTCAAAGGCTGCGCCACCAATTAAATGGGCATATTCGTTTGTTTTAAAATCGCTCATGCGAACGATGACATCTTTGGGATAAAATGCAGCAGCAATTGTGGCAATACCCTGCGAAAGCTTTTCAATAAAATATTCCTTTTTACCCGGATAGTGGTGTGTCAGTTTTTCAATTTCATCCCTAACAGAAGTATCTGTTATATCATCAAAATGTGCAAGGGCCATTGGGTGTACCTGCACGGTGTGATTAATAATAAATTCGAGACGCATTAACCCCACACCATCGTTGGGATAGGCTGATAATTGAAAGGCTTTATCGGGATCGCCTGCAATGAGCATTACCCCGGTATGTTTGGGTTTGGTGATATTTGAGAAGTCTATCTCCTCTACTTTAAATGGAAGTTTGCCTTCGTACACTTGTCCCATTTTGCCCTCGCAACATGAGACCGTTATAACTGTTCCATCTTTAATAACTTCTGTAGCATTGCCGCAACCAACTATTGCCGGCACGCCTAACTCTCTTGCCACAATTGAGGCATGACTGGTGCGACCACCTTTGTTGGTAATAATGGCTGCAGCATTTTTTAAAATGGGATCCCAGTCGGGACTGGTAAGATCAGTAACTACAATCTCTCCTTTCTTCAGTTTATCGCCATCAGCAGGTGAATTTAACAACCGGGCAATGCCCGTTGCAAGTTTAGTTCCTACAGCCTGGCCGCTGGTTAGTATGTTTCCTTTTTGCAATAATGTATACTCGCTAATAACCTGTATGTTTTTTGCCGACTGTACCGTTTCGGGTCTTGCCTGAATGATAAAGATCTCGCCGGTCAAACCATCTTTTGCCCATTCAATATCCATAGGTTTTGCATAGTGCTTTTCAATTGCAGAACACCAGTTTGCTATTTGAGTTATCTCCTCATCTGCAAGAACAAATTGTTCTTGTTTTTCAAAAGGCGTGTCTATATTCTCTACCGGTTCTTCACTGCCTTCAGGTGTATAAATCATTGTTTTGGATTTGCTACCCAGCTTTTTTTGTATAACCGCCAGCTTCTTTTTTTCTAACGAAGGTTTAAAGACCAAAAAATCGTCTGGTGTAACAGTGCCTTGCACCAAATTTTCTCCAAGTCCCCAAACACCACTAATGTGTATTACATCTTTAAAACCCGATTCTGGTTCCAGTGTAAAAGCTACCCCCGAACAAGCTTTATCTGACCGCACCATTTTTTGTACACCAACCGACAAGGCAACCTTTTCGTGAGCAAAGCCATTATCCTCCCGGTACTTGATGGCCCGGTTGGTATATAGAGAAGCAAAACATTTTTGCACTGCTTTCAGCAAATCCTTTTCACCTGTAATGTTTAAATAAGATTCGTGTTGACCTGCAAAGCTGGCCTGAGGCAGGTCTTCGGCGGTGGCGCTGCTGCGAACGGCTACAGATATTTCTTTGTCGTTGCCCAGGCTTTTGTATGCTGTAATAATTTCTTTGGCAATGCTTTCGGGCAAGGCTGCCTTTAAAATAAGCGTCCTGGCCTCCTGGCCAACTTCTTTTAAATTAGAATAGGTTGTTTTATCAACAGTACTTAAAAGGGTCTCTAATTTTTTACGCAGGTTGTTATCATCAAGAAATGTCCAGAAGGCATTTGCAGTAGTTGCAAACCCATCGGGCACTGCAATACCCTTTGCCGAAAGTTTATTAAACATTTCGCCCAGCGAGGAATTTTTACCACCAACCACCGGTAGATCTTCGAGGCTGATCTCGTTAAATTTTTTAATGAAGATGGACATATAACTTATTTTACTATGGAAGTTGAGAAGAAAGCACAAGAAATGATATGATAAGAATCAATACAAGTTCTGATAATG
>JANPPB010000382.1:0-5556 GCA_031428295.1 Segetibacter sp.
CCTTTGATCGACGTCAAAGAAACCTCCTTAGGACACCTACGCGGTCCCTCATATCCTTAATTTGTTCCTGTGTCATACGCTACCGTTTTTTTATTGACGGGTAGCAAAAGTAAGGGATTTGCAATACCACATAACTTACCCGTTGGCAACTACCGCAACTAAAACAGCATCCAAGGGTTATAAAAGGATTATGCATTTAATTTTTTTGAAACTTTGGCAGTTGCCCCGGTAAATGCTTTTGTAATTTTAGAGTTTTCAATTTTATACGGTTTGATTATGAAGAACAGGTTGTACCTGATTGTTGGTTTAATATTGATTGTCCTGGCAGCAAATGCGCAGGCAGAATGGGAACTTGCCAAAGACAAAAATGGCATTAAAGTATATACTTCGGTAGACGGACTGACGAAGTTTAAAAGCATTAAGGTGGAGGCTGTTATGTATGGTACGCTTGATAAATTAATGAACCTGCTCAAGAATACTGCTTCCAATAAACATTGGATCTACGGAACCAAAGAAAGTTATATGTTGAGAAACGGAAGCAACAATGATTACCTCTCCTACACCGAAACGGCAGTGCCATGGCCTGCAAGCAACAGAGATATACCTATTAATATGCAAATGACACAAGACGTAAAAACCGGAAAGTTGCATATATCAGCAAAGGGAATACCCAATGCCATACCTGTAAAGAAAGGTATTGTTCGTATTCCGTTTTTTAATAGCTGGTGGAATGTGCAAGCCAACAAAGACAAGTTAATTATTGAATATTTTTTAGAAGTTGATCCCGGGGGTAGTGTGCCTGCGTGGATCAATAACCTGTTTGTTGCCAGGGGCCCTTATGAAACGTTTAGTAAGCTGGCAACACTAATGCGATAAGTTTACAAAGCTCTAAATTTGAATGTTTCATTTATTTACCTGGGGGTTGTTTGGCAAGAGCTTTTATTAAAATCTCACTGATTTTTTTAAGCTCTTTTGCACTTTTTTTCGAAACTGGAATATCCCGGTTGCCTGCCGCTGTACTTATGCGCACAAGCCTTGTTTGTTTTACATAAATATCCTGCAAATCTTTCTTTCTTATCAAAAAATGGTGTTGGTACACTTTGGTAAGCCCGCCTTCATTTGCCGGTTGGTCTCCTATAGATGAAGCTGTGATGATCATTCCATCTTCCATTAAAAGATACACTATATCCTTTTTTTTAATAGCACCTATGCCATCACCATAACCAACTATGTTTAAGAGCAAATGTTCGCCTGATGCTGACAGCGATAGTCCGATGCCGGTGGTGTAAGCAGACCTTAAATTTACAATGGTAGTTTCTATATATCGCTGGCCTGTAAAACCATCAGTTTCATCAATTTTAATATCCTGGCTAAAAACACAGGGAGGTATCAGTAAAATTAGAAACAATATCTTCTTCATAAAATGTAAATGCATAAACCCTGAACAAGTTTGGATACAAGATAATTGAAATTGAAAAAAGGTTACTACAAGTGTTGCCCATGGTAAAATATTTGAAAATTCATTACAACACCCGCCACTGCCGTGATACAACCACAAAGCTTTATAATGTATTACACCTGGCAGATCTTCCCCAATAATAAATAGGTATTTGGTGGCATCTGATTTATCAAAAGAAATAATTAACATGAACGGGGTCTTTTGAACAGAAAATTTTATTTTGCATTAAATCTTTCCGTCTGAAAACATTACTCGAAATTGACCACCCCATCAACCTGACCTTTAAGTATTTGCCAGCTTATGCAGGCTTTATAAAGAAGCATTGTTTAGCCGATTTTGTAACCGAACAAACAAGGTTATCACTTGAGCTTAAAGTTCCATTGCTTCAGTACTTTTCTCACATGAGTGCTAAGGAGATTCATTCGATGTCATTGAATACAGCTACCGAATTCTTAACTTTTTTTGAAAATAATCTTGCATCAGAACAGATAGAAACCTCGCTGTCCAATTGGGTTAATAACCAGTATCCGCAGTTAAGCAAGGGGGAGATCTCATCAGAAGACATAACGCTTGTTACTTATATCCGAAAACAAGTCTTCCTGCATTTTGTAAAAAATTACACCAACGATGTTGATACTATATTAAACCTAATACGAGAGATCGATCAATTTTCACTTGCATCTGAAACCGCCTTATTTAAAACCTACTCCACCATTGTTAGCGAAAAAATTGATGAGCAGGTAAACCTGATTGAGCATATTAATAATACCTCACCAGGCATGATCTATGTATTTGATTTATTAAGCAAGAAACTTACCTATTCCAATAAAAAAAGTGCAGAAATTACGGGCTACACCTTTGAAGAATTGTTAGCTTTTGATGAAGCTTACCTGGCGGTCCTTAAACATCCGGATGATTTGCCTGAAATAAGAAAACATTACGCTCTGTACGGAAACCAGGTTAAGGACGAGATAAGAATTTTCCGACACCGGCTTAAACAAAAGGATGGTACTTATCGGTGGGTTAGCAACTATGAAAGCATTTTTAAAAGAGATGAACAAGGCAATCCCCAACAAATAATTGGTATTTCTCTCGACATAGATCACCTGGAAAGAACCACCGAAAAGCTTCAATTACGCGAGGAGCAATTATTGCAGGCGCAGGAACTTGCTGAGATTGGAAGTTTTGAATGGAATCTCGATACCGGGGAGGGAACCATTACTCCCCAACTATTAAAAATATTAGAGCTTGATGATGATAGACAACTATTGATGTTCGCTAATTACATTCATCCTAATGATAAACAAAGAGTACAGCAAATTACAACTGAAGCTACCCGAAATCTTTCAATCTATGATTACGAATGCCGCTATGTAGCACCTTCAAAAGAAAAATTGATATGGTCAAGAGGTAATGTAAAAAAGGTAAACGGGTACACTATTGTTAGAGGAACGATTATGGACGTTTCAGAACGGAGCCAATTGTTGCAGAAACTGAAAAGAAGCGACGAGTTGTTCAGACAGGCGCAGGCACTTAGTAATTTAGGTAACTGGGCCCTCGATATACCAACTGGCACCATTATCTGGTCCGATGAATTGTATCGGATTTATGAGTTGGAACCTAAATCGGTTCCCTTGCAATACGATGACATACACAAATACAATCATCCACATGATATTGATGCAGTAAAAAGAGAAATGGATAAGTGCCTTGAGACAGGAAGAAATGATTTTTTCTACCGAATTATATTAAAGAATGGAGCCATCAAAACGCTGCATGCCATAGGTGAAACGGTAAAGGATTTCTCGGGTGAGATTACCACCATGACGGGTACTGTTCAGGATGTGACGAGCCAGATTTTAATTGAAAAAGAACTGCAGGAAAACCAAAACCTTGTTGAAAAAATTGCTGATTCTGCACCTTCTATCATTACATCGTACAATATTAAATCCGGCAGATACAGTTTTGTTAACCAAAGCTTTAAAAAGTTGTTGGGGTATGAGGTAAACGATTTATTGAGTGGGGGTCTGCCATTTTTCAGGTCACTCATTCACCCGGATGATTTGTCCGTAATCAGCAACAAGCAGGATGATTTGTTAAACACGATTGCTGTTTCCGGAAATAAAAAAGATGATGAACTCGTAAAAGAATTTCAATATAAAATACAACATAAAGATGGCAGCTATCGATGGTTAAGGACATTTGCTACCGTGTTTGATCGCAACACCTACGGAAGCGTTGAAAACATATTAGAGATATCGGTTGACATTACAGAGTATATGCAGGCTGAAAGTAAACTGCTGGAACAGGAGCATTTTATTAAAAATATTGCAGAAGCCTCCCCTACTATATTGTACTTATACGACCTTGTTGAGAGAAGGTTTGTATATATAAATAAAGAAGTAAAACAGGTATTGGGTTACGAGCCCGAATATCTTGTTGAGCAAGGAGATAAAGTAACATCCCTTTATTTACATCCTGAAGATACCCTTCATTCGAAGGAAAATTATATAAGATATCACAATGCTTCCGGGGCAGTAACCATGCATCAGTTTGAAGGAAGGGTGAAGCATAAAAATAAAAAATGGGTCTGGATATTAACCCGGGAAATTGTATATAAACGCAATGCAGCAGGCAAGCCCATACAGGTATTGGGTTCTGCTCTTGATATTACTTTACGAAAGGAGATGGAACAATCGCTTGTCTATAAAACTCTGCAACTGCAACAGTCCAATGCTAGTCTCGAGGAGTTTGCTCATGTGTCGAGCCATGATCTGCAGGAGCCTTTGAGAAAGATTTCAACCTATGCAGACAGGTTGTTGCTATCACATAAAGATCAACTTTCAACCGAAGGCCAAACTTATTTAAGCAAAATTGTGGTATCTGCCACTCGCATGCAACAACTTATAAACGATATTCTTTCTATTTCAATCATATCTGGTAATAAGGATTTTGAATGGTGTAATCTTACAACGTTGGTTGAGGATGTTTTACAAACACTGGAATACAAAATTGAAAGACTGCATGCTGTTGTAACAGTATATCCATTACCGATGGCACACGTTAATCCATCTCAAATAAGACAATTATTCCAAAATATTTTAAGCAATTCACTCAAGTTTTCAAAAGAAAATATAAGCCCGGAAATCACAATCAGGCATGAGTATGTAACCGAACAACAACCTTTGCATTCACAACTTCAAAATGCATCGGGATACCATAAAATATTAGTCAGCGACAATGGTATTGGGTTCGATAACATATTTGCTGATAAGATTTTTAATATTTTTCAAAGGCTAAATGGCAAAAGCGAGTACGAAGGAACAGGTATTGGATTATCTATTTGTAAAAAAATTCTGGAAAACCATGGAGGTACTATTTCAGCAATAAGTAAGTTAAATGAAGGAGCTAAATTCATCATCATGCTACCCGAACATCAATACTCTTTATTAGCTCAATATCCAAACCACGATTAGGTACAAAAAAAGGCCTTTCTCAATACTAATGCCTATTCTGAGTTTCACTAAAACTACTTACAATCTAAAATAGAGATCAAAAAAAGGAGGCTGTCTAAACCTAATTAGACAGCCTTCTTTTAATTTTTATTGTTCATCTGTCTATCTATTTAAAATGCAGGCACTTGACAATCTATAATGGTTGATACCACATATATCTTTTAAGAAACACCGAATGGTTGAACCAATGCAAGAACTTCGGCTGCTGTTAGTGGTTCATCAAAAGCTTCTGTAGCTGCTGTTGTAGAAATAGCCTGACCGTTAATACCAGTAATAGTAATACCAGCCTGAATAACATTACTCTCAGGAGTTGTTCCACCATAATTTCCATTAACTGCAGCTATGCCTGTATCGTTACCGCCCGATATCCAGGGTTTATTATTGGGAGCCTGGCCACTTACCCGGCGCATGTATCTAATTTTTGCCGCATGTCTTGCTTCAACTGCATGAATGCCAAGTGCCGCTGTTAAATATACTTTCTGCCCCAGCAATTCTCCAGCTCTACCCTTGTAAGCTCTTACTCCTGTATCTTCCAAAACCTGGGCTACAGCAAGAAAAGTAGCATAAGAAGTAAACACTGTT
>JANPPB010000383.1:0-8302 GCA_031428295.1 Segetibacter sp.
AAAAACTGTTTATACAATGAAGATTGAATTTTATAAGTACCAGGGAGCAGGCAACGATTTTATTTTATTGGATAATCGCAATAACAAGTATAATGACTTAACCACCCAGCATGTTAAACATTTGTGCGACCGTCATTTTGGGATAGGTGCCGATGGATTAATGCTATTAAATGAAAAGAAAGGATACGATTTTGAAATGGTGTATTACAATGCTGATGGCATGGAAAGTTCCATGTGTGGTAATGGTGGAAGGTGTATTGTTCGCTTTGCTTACGACCTTGGGATTGTATTAACCGAATATAAGTTTTTGGCCACTGACGGACAACATAAAGCCAGTTTTGATGAACGAAACTGGATACAATTACAAATGAGAGACGTTCATGAAATTGACAAACGCTACAACGATTTTATTGTAGATACCGGTTCTCCTCATTACATAAAATTTGTTACCGATGTAATGGATAGGGATGTATTTACCGAGGGTAAAAAAATAAGAAACAGCCACGATTTTGAAGAAGAAGGCATTAATGTAAATTTTGTTGAGCAAGACGATGACTGGATTACCGTTAGAACCTATGAGCGTGGCGTTGAAGATGAAACATTAAGTTGCGGCACAGGGGTTACGGCAAGTGCATTGGTAAGTGCCCATAACGATCTGGGTTTTAACAGGGTTGAAGTACGCACCAAAGGCGGCCACCTTGCGGTTGAATTTGATAAAATTGGGGAAGATCATTTTAAACACATCTACTTATGCGGCCCCGCCACGTTTGTATTTAAGGGCGAAACCGAAATAAAAGTAAACACAGTGGCAACACGATAAACCAGGGCAACAGGTACATGAATACTCGTTTGGCCTATAGATTTTTACACTAAATGATACAGTATTTTAAAAACATAAATAGCCAGACCGTTGAAATTACAAAGCCCGAAAATGGCATTTGGGTAAATCTGGTTCCTCCTTTTAAAGAAGAAGAATTTTTGGAGCTTGCTGAAGAACTGGACATACCCATTGAATTTTTACGCGATTCATTGGATATTGACGAGCGGCCCCGTTTTGAATTAGCCGATAATGTAAAGTTTGTAGTTATTAAAACGCCTGCCGAAAACAATTCTTTTAACGACAGCGATGCCTTATACATTACCATCCCTATATGCATCATCTTAACCCACAACCATATTGTAACGGTTAATAGTTTTGATAATGGCGCCATCAAAAAATTCCTGGGTTCTTTTCAAAAGCGGCATCCTGATAAAAAGAATATTATGGTGTTAAAGATTTTTGAAAAGATCGTTCAGAACTTTCTGGAGTTTTTAAAGCAGATCAACCACCAGCGCAACCTGTTTGAGCAAAAGCTGTACGATAGCAACCGCAACGAGGAGTTACTAAACCTGATGCGTATTCAAAAAAGCCTGGTGTATTTTGTTACTGCCCTGCGTAGTAACGAGCTGTTGATGATAAAACTGGAACGCACTAATTTTTTAGGACTTACCGAAGAAGAAAAAGAAATACTGAGCGACCTGATTGTGGATACCAGCCAGGCATTGGAAATGGCCAACATCTATACCAACATACTAAGCAGCACCATGGATGCTTTTGCCAGCATCATTAGCAACAACTTAAACAACGTGATGAAGCGCCTGACTTCCATCACCATCATTTTGTCGTTGCCCATTTTGGTAACAGGCATTTATGGTATGAACGTAGCCCTTCCGTACCAAAACTCACCACACGCTTTTTATATTCCGGTAATTTTATCCATCTCCATTTCAATTATTATAGGCTGGTATTTTTTAAAGAAGAAACTTTTTTAAATAAACACCTAAGACACCTTCAAAAATTTACATTTAACATGATAAAAATTAAACCACAGCGACCGGGGGTGCATACCAAATTGTCGCAGTTTTGCGATGCGAAGAAAAACATCGAAGAATAATTTAGTTTTCGGTTAAGTATGTACCGGTAATCAGACTATTGACGTTTATTGGCAACTTATGTTGTTAGTGCAGCCATATTTAAATTTGCAGAACAACATTGCATAACTTTTACAGGTGCAGCGCACCGGTAATATTTGTAGTAGCATCCAATTTTGTTGATTAATAAGGTGCAGCGCACCGTAATATTATGTATGTGGCAAATACTTATACACAATCCTATTTCCATCTTGTTTTTGCAGTAAAACATCGCGAAGCTCTCATTAAAAAAAGCTGGAAAAATGACTTGGAGATGTATATAACCGGCATTGTTCAAAATCACAAACACAAATTATTAGCCATAGGTGCTATGCCAGATCATATTCATATTTTTATTGGGTACTATCTTAATGGATTGATACCGGATTTAGTAGAGAAAATCAAAACCTCCAGTAATACGTGGATCAGGGAAAAAAAATTATCAAAATACAAATTTGACTGGCAGAGAGGTTATGGAGCATTTACCCATTCCCGTTCTCAGTTAGATACCGTAGTAAAATATGTTTTAAATCAGGAAATGCATCATCAAAAGAAATCATTCCGCGAAGAATACATAGAAATGCTTATTAAAAATGAAATTGACTATAAAGAAGAATATCTGTTTGATTTTTTTGAAAACACATGCCAATGGGATTAATATTACGGTGCGCTGCACCTGAATTGAAATTATGTACTGATTTTCTACAAATAGTCTGGTGCGCTGCACCGTTATAAGAATGGGGAAATTAATAACACACGCATGATGAGATGCAAATTCACCTAAAATGTTGCAAATCTTCGGGCAGCAACCAGGAAAAAGGAATAAAGGGCGATATGAAAAACTGTAGTACAAGAGACGCGATAGCTATCCTGTGAAACAACACGACCATGACAGTAAAGCTTGAGCCGTCCGATAAAATATAATAGCGACAATTTGGTATGCACCCCCAACCGGTGTCATGCCGGACGGGCACACAGCGGCAGTGAGTATCACAGAGATTTCCTCTGTGTTTCTCTGTGTTTCGGTGCCTATGTGGTTCCCCATTAACAAACTACTAAAGAGATTACGGATGCCAGAACATTTATTTGCAGTTCTACAATCAACTACCATAACCAAATATTCAATTCGTGTGTATGGCATATTGATAGATAGCCAAAACAGGATTTTGGTAAGCGATGAATTTATAAGGGGCAATTATTTTACCAAGTTTCCGGGTGGTGGGTTAGAATTGGGCGAAGGCACACGGGATTGTTTGCAACGGGAGTTTAAAGAAGAAACCAACCTTGATGTAACTATTGGTGACCATCTTTATACCACCGACTTTTTCCAGGTTTCAGCATTTAATAATACCGACCAGATCATCAGCATTTATTACGAAGTACATTCTGAGGAACCCATTTTATTGCATACCAAAACAACCTTGTTCGATTTTGAGGATCACCAGGTTGCCGACCCTAATGGTTGCAGCGAGGTGTTTCGCTGGATCAGCCTTGATGAACTTCATGAAAACAGTGTTTCTCTGCCTATAGATAAAATGGTAGTGGCGATGGTGAAGGGAAAGAAAAAGTAAATCTCACCCCATGATGCCTTGCGAATACACGCCACCTGCCGACCAACCTGATGGTCGAAGCTGCGGTGTAAATGATGTTTGCGGAAATACCTGGTGGATTACCACAGCTCCATAATTATTAAGCCGAGTTTCTTCCGGCATTAATAATTCCAAACGAGCAGCGTATCACCAGTTTGCGATACGCTTCTTTTCTTGCATCGGGTAACAATTTTTCATCCATCTCACGTATTTTGGCCATTGCAAATTGCTGTATAGTGATTAAGGGCAATACGATCTTTTCCCTCATTTGTACCGACAATTGCTCTACCGGGTAATTGGCCATCAGCTCATTTTTACCCGACAGCATAAACAAGTATTTCTGTGTCAGCTCATACTCATTATAAATCATGTTCCAGATGCCGCCATACCTTGGATCGTTGGCTAAAAATTTAGTTAGCGGAAAAAAACATTTCTTCATCGACATTTCGCAATTGTCAATCAATGTTTTTACAAACAGCGAGCTGTTGTACAAATCTCTCACTTCATTAAACCGGCCTTTCTTATCCATCTCTCTTAAGGCAGTACCAACTCCATAATAACCCGTAACGTTTTGCTTTAACTGGCTCCACGATCCTACAAATGGAATGGCTCTTAAATCTTTAATGGTGAGTTGGGAGGAAGTACCACGCTTGGTAGGACGACTGCCTATGTTGGTGTCACTATAAAACTTCAACGGACTAACATTTGTCAGGTAGTTCATAAACTCCGGGTGGTTTTTAAGCTCCACATACGAGTCGAAGCTAATGCTGGAAAGCTCTTCAATCAATGCTTCTTCTTCCTCAGTAAATGTTTTCTGCTTCGCAGGAAACAACTCGTTAGTAATGCCGGCGTTTACCAGTTGCTCTATATTGTATTGGGCTGAATCGATGTTACCAAAACTTGAACTGATGGTTTGACCCTGTATGGTTAATTGAATTTCTTTGTTCGAAATATCTTTACCCATTGAAGCATAAAACTTATGGCTCTTGCCACCACCCCTTGCAGGAGGTCCACCCCTGCCATCAAAGAACACTACATCAAAGCCATGTTCTTCCGAAATGCGGGTCAGCTCTTTTTTAGCTTTATAAATACTCCAGTTTGCCATCAGGTATCCACCATCTTTGGTACCGTCGGAGAAACCAAGCATAATGGTTTGACGCCTGTTGCGGTGGTTTAGGTGCGTGTTGTACACCTCGTTCTCATACAATGCAGCCATAATGCCCGGTGCATTCTTTAGATCAACAATGGTTTCAAAAAGTGGAACTATGTCAACAGTCAATTCCTCTTTTTTCCATCCGCCCAACATAAAAATGCCAAACACTTCCAATACATTTAAAGCGCTGTTACATTGGCTGATCACGTAACGGTGGCAACCCTCAATACCATTAAAATGTTGAATAGTTTTAACCGCTCCAACTGATAGCAACGTATCATGCAGCAAATGTTCCGTATATAAATCCGCATTGGCTGTACTATCTATATGCGTTACAATCTCAATCTTTTCCTGTTCAGTAAGCTGCGCATAATTTTTTGGAAGGATGTCTTCCTGTAATGCAATGGCCTCGAGTAAAGTATTATGGACCGAGCTTTCCTGCCTGATGTCTAAGGAGGCAAAATGCAAACCAAACACATGTACTTTGTTAATCAGGTTTTCTACCAGCGACAAAAACAAACCGTTGTGTTGGTAAATAACAATTTCCTTTACTTCTTTTAGCGTACTTAATATTTTTTCTTTTGTAAGCTCTGTACGCTGTCCCGGTATAAATATGTTGTTATACAACTGCCTTTCAAGATCAGCTAAAATGGTATCCACACCCTTAAAAGTTAGTCTCTTTTTTAAGCGCCTAACATCCAAATAATAACATTTTATAATGCTGCCTCTTAGTTGCTCAGCTACTTTTAAAGTAATTCCTGTATTTACATTGGGGTTGCCATCTCTATCTCCACCGGGCCAAAAGCCCATAGTAAAAATGGGGTTATTCTCGCTTACCGCATTAGGAAATTGTCGCTCTATAAAAGAAACCATCCTGCCTGCGGCAGCATAAAAAACATTCTCTAAAAACCATACAAGGCTTACCGCTTCATCAAGTGGCGTAGGCTTTTCTTTGTTTAGAAAAGGGGTTTTACCCAACTGCTGCAAGTACATGTTTACCAGGTTGGCATTGTTATCCGCAAGTGCTTTAGTAAGATCGTTTATGATGCCCAATACCGCACCGGGATAAAATTGAGTAGGATGCGCTGTCAAGACCAATCGCACCGAAAAATCCTTAAGTTTTTCAGCTAGTTTGGCTTCTGAAGATGTTTGAATAATCTCTGCTTCCAGTTGCTTAAGGGTACCCACGCCATTAATATCGTTCACTTCTTTAAAGGCGGCCTCTTCAAGGGCATCAAATAAAACAACCTGCCTTTCTACAAACTGTATAAACCTAAATAGCATGTCAAGCTTCTCCTGCTCCTTAACATAAGATGTATATTTTATAAAAAAATCTTCAATAATCTGCACGGGGCTTTGGTTGCTTTTATAACCGTCTGAGCATTTTTCTAACATCAATGATAACAGGATACCTGTCTTTTCAATCCGATGGAAAGGAAGCGAAGTAAACAGGCTGTTATACAATTGAAATTTTATAGCAACATGGCTTTTAAATTGTTGCAATCCTGTTGATGAATTATAATCCATTATAGTTTTATTTAAAATTCCTGATAGAATTATAACAAGCAGTTCGTTGTCTCAAAACTATTTCAAAAAAGTTCATTTATGTGAAATATTAGTTTGTAACAGGCTTTGCATTTTATTACCGGGCCGCTTATTCAACTATTTATAATGACAATGTTATTGAAATTTTTCTTATGTAAAAATCAGAAGACCATTATTAAAACCGAATTGCGCAACGGTACTTACATTTGAAAAATTTATGCAAACAAAAGCCCAAATAGAACAATTGGTTAGCAGGTATCAATTAAAATTTCCTGCGGAGATGAGTGAGCTGGAGCCCATAATTCATTTTTTGCAACGTACCGAAGAGGATGGATTGTACGACCGGGCAAACTTCGACGGGCACATTACTGCCAGCTCATTTGTATTGGATGAAAAGAGAACCTCGCTGCTCTTTCTTCACCATAAAAAACTAAACCGCTGGCTGCAACCCGGTGGCCATGTTGATAGCAGCGACGAAAATTTGCTGCAGGCAGCCCTACGCGAAACCATAGAGGAAACAGGGTTGACTATTGAAAATCTTGAACCCATAACGGTTTCTGACACCGGGGTAATTTTTGACATTGACAGCCATTACATACCGGAGAATGTTCGTAAAAATGAACCTCCTCATACCCACCACGATTGCAGGTTTTTACTGGCTTGTAACAAACCCGTTAGTTTTAATTTAAATGCTGATGAAGCGCTTGACGTAAAATGGATATTACTTTCGGAATTGGCTCATGATCCTGTCTTTAAAAAAGTAGCTGCCAAAATACTGGAAGTATTTAAAGAACCACTCACGGATACCATAGCCGACAAATTGGTATAGGCTGCGTTAATGATTACATTGCAACTTCTAATTTTTTAATATGCACTTACGATTATTGCTTATGCTTTCTGCCTTTTCCTCAACCATTTTTGCACAGTCCTTTACCCTTTTTGTTGGCACTTATACGGGTAGTGGCAGCAAGGGTATATATGCGTACCGGTTTAATGCTGTAACAGGCAGAGCAACATTTTTAAATGCTACCGACCGTATAGATAATCCATCGTACCTGGCCATTGCACCAAACAAAAAGTTTTTGTTTGCCGTATGCGAAACCAATGGAAAAAATCCAGGTAAAGTCAGGGCATATGCCATCAACCAAACAACAGGTAAACTTACATTTTTAAACCAGCAGGAGACCGGTGGGGATGACCCCTGTTACGTTGCAGTGCATAAGAGCAATAATTGGTTAGCGGTTGGCAACTATAGCGGGGGTAATGCATCTGTTTTGAAAATAAATGCCAATGGCACCTTAAAACCATACGCTCAATTAATGCAGGATAGTGGCAAAGGCACTAACCCTGCCCGGCAGGAGAAGGCACATGTGCATTCCACCGTATTCAGCCCCGACCATGCTTTTTTGTTTACACCCGACTTAGGTTTGGATAAGGTGATGGTTTATAAATTCAATGCTTTGGCTCAAAAACCACTTAGCAAAGCAACACCTGCATTTGTAAGCACCGATGGCGGCAGCGGACCCCGTCATCTTACTTTTCACCCAAACAACCGGTTTGCGTATTTAATTGAAGAACTGGCAGGCATGGTATCTGCCTACAAATACTACAATGGTAAGCTAATTTTCATTCAACGTATTGCAACCCATCCTTCGGACTTTAAAGGAAATCCCGGCAGTGCCGACATACATGTTTCGCCGGATGGCAAATTTTTGTATGCCTCAAATCGTGGCGATGAAAACAACATCAGCATTTTTAAAATTGACCCAAATACGGGGAAACTGCAAGCAAGAGGGTACCAATCGGTGCAGGGTAAAACGCCCCGCAATTTTGTAATTGATCCTACTGGCAATTTTCTTTTGGTTGCCAACCAGAGTACCAACAATGTTGTAATATTTAAAAGGAATAAAGTAACAGGAGGTTTAACACCTACCGGAAACGAACTGCAAATTCCTATGCCTGTTTGTTTGAAATGGTTGTAAACCCCTTTAGGTTATATCTCCAACTTTATTGCAAAGTGTTTTCATCCGTGCATCGATCAAGGGTACATTTCCATTTACTACAT
>JANPPB010000384.1:0-2470 GCA_031428295.1 Segetibacter sp.
TTTCATTTCTTATAGGCAGCAGCGCAGAAGATGTTCACCTGATACAGGAAACACAGCACAAGCCAAAAGCTAAGAGTACACTTATCCAAAGCAGTTTTAGTTTCTATGAAATTGACAAGACAGTTAAAGAGATAACGATAAGACCAGGGGCCGACGACCTGGGGGGGATGGGTGTAAACTTTATGTTTGTAAAGGACAACAGGGTATATAATTCAAACCAGGTAATCTATGTTGAAGAAGAAAACAATGACCTGAATGTAGAGGTAATGACTTACCGTGATAAGATTGAACCCGGCAGCCAGGAAGAGTGGACAATAAAGGTTACCGGTAAAAACAAAGATGCTGCGGCAGCCGAAGTACTGACAAGCATGTACGATGCATCACTTGATCAATTCACACCTCACTCATGGCAGGCACCATTTGAACAAAAACCGATGTTTTATACTAATGGCTGGGATAACAACAGCGGGTTTACGCAGGTGGTTAGCAGCGAAAACTTAGTACAAGTTCCAACAAAGTCAATGGTAAAACAGTATGCAGATATTGATGTGTATTTGATGAAGCCGTACAACCTGTTTATGCGGAAAAAGGGTGATGTAATTAGTGAGAACGAAGCTTTTGAGGCGAACTTTGCTCCAGGGGCATCAGCCGCAATGGATATGAGGCTGCAGAGCAAAGTGGCAGGGATAGACGTAAGTTCAGATTTAAATGAGGTGGTTGTCACGGGGTATGGTGCAAGGAAAAATCTTACAGGATCCGTAGCCTCCATTACGATCCGGGGAAGTTCTTCTCTTACCGGAAGTAATAACCCTCTGTACGTTGTAGACGGGAAAGTTGTTGCCTCCATAGATGATATAAACCCGGAAGACATTGAAAATGTAAATGTGTTAAAAGATGCAGCGGCCACTGCGATCTATGGCGAAAAGGGAGCTAATGGCGTAGTCATAATTACAACTAAAAATGGTCCGGGTAAGGCTGAAGAACCCGTACTAAAGATTAGGACAAACTTTAACGAGACTGCCTTCTTTTTGCCACAGTTGATTACCGATAAAGATGGCAGCTTATCATTCACCTTCACCTTGCCCGATGCATTAACCCAATGGAAGTGGCAGATGCTTGCTCATAACAAACTGGCAAATTTTGGCATAAGTCAAAAGACGATCGTTAGCCAAAAAACACTAATGGTGCAGGCCAATGCACCACGGTTTATGCGTGAAGGTGATAAGATGGAATTCAGCGCCAGGATCAGCAACCTCGGTAATAAAGACCTTTCAGGAAAAGCAACACTCAAGCTTATCGATGCTATTACATTAGAACCCATCGATGATCTGTTTATCAACACCACAAACGTTCAAAACTTTAAGGCGGCACCCAATCAAAGTACAGGTGTAAGCTTCAGCATAGCTATTCCTGTAAACTTTAATAAGCCTATTACATGGCAGATAGTTGCCAAATCAAACCAGTTTGCAGATGGTGAAGAAAACACGTTGCCTGTGCTTACCAACAGAACCCTGGTTACCGAAAGTCTGCCGCTGTTTGTAAAAGGCGACACAACAAAAATGTTTGAATTTACAAAACTGCTTAACCAGCAGAGCAAAACGTTACAGCACCAGTCTGTTACTATTGAATATACCTCAAACCCTGTTTGGTATGCGGTTCAATCGCTTCCTTACTTAGTTGAATTTCCATACGAATGTTCGGAGCAAACTTTCAACCGCTTTTTTGCAAATGCACTTGCTTCAAAAATCATAAATAGCAATCCAAAGATCAAACAGGTTTTTGACGAGTGGAAGAAGGATACCTCAGCTTTAAAAAGCAACCTTCAAAAAAATGAAGAGCTCAAAAACATTTTGCTGCAGGAAACACCCTGGGTACTGCAGGCAGAAAATGAAGAGCAGCAAAAGAAGAACCTCGCTTTGTTATTTGATCAAACTAAACTTGAGCAATCGTTTAAAACGATTATAGAAAAGCTAAAGCAAATGCAGCACAACAGTGGTGGGTTTCCATGGTTTAAGGGTGGAAATGACGACCGCTATATTACCCAATACATTGTTGCAGGCATTGGCAGGTTGCAAAAATTAAACGCCGTTCCGGCACAATTTAATGACGATTTAATGACCATCGCAAACAACGCATTGGCTTACCTGGATAATGAAATAAAGCAGGACTATAAGGATCTGCAAAAGAACAAGGCCGATCTAAAAAAGAACAATACCGGGGCCATCCAAATACAGTATTTGTACACAAAAAGCTTCTTCAATAAAGTTGATGCGGTTAAGAAAAACAGTGAGGCTTATAATTACTACTACCAGCAGGCAAAGCAATATTGGGCCGACCAAAGCCATTACTTTAAAGCCATGATTGGCGAAGTGTTGTTGCGCAATAACGAAGGCAGCTTTGTAACAAAAAATATACTTCCAGCCATAATTGAAAATGCGGTAACAGGCGAAGAAACCGGGATGTACTGGAA
>JANPPB010000385.1:0-2421 GCA_031428295.1 Segetibacter sp.
ACTTATATAATTTTCGAAATATGCCGGGTAGGTTCCGGGGGTAGGTTTCGGCATTTACCTGGATAGTTTTGTGTTTTTAAAAGAAGAGTTAGGGAGCACAGGTTTTTTTGCCTCAACAGGCTTTTGTTCATTTATTGCAGCGGCAAGTTCAATGGCTTTGTAAGAATTAATGACACCACCCGACTTACACAACTCCGTAATTTTTACTTTTACTTTGGACCCTGGTTTTACAACAAGGGTTGCTGTATCAAAAGTAGTAACTGACTTTTCAATAATATTCTTAACCTGAACTGCGCTAAGCTTTGGATAATAAGAGCGAATGAGCGCAGCAAGACCTGAAACAACGGGAGCAGCCATACTGGTTCCCTTTAAAAAACCATATTGGTGCACCCCGGGAAAAGTTGAATAAATTTTTACACCCGGTGCAAAAACGTCAACTGATTTTTTGCCATAATTGCTAAAATCGGCTACCCATCCATCGTTCAGTTTTACATCGCTGCTGGCACCTACGGTTATAAAATTGTGTGCTGTGTTTTTGTTGTAGAGCTCTAAAGTTGAATTTGGAAAATTATCTGTTTCATCATTGTTTTCTGCTTCGTTGCCTGCGGCATGAACCAACAAAACATCTTTTAATTCAGCATAGCGTACCGCTTCGTCTACCCACTTTTTTTCGGGTGAAAAGCTTTTGCCAAAGCTCATGTTAATCACTTTTGCACCATTGTCAACTGCATATTTTATAGCAAGGGCTATATCTTTATCATATTCGTCGCCATCGGGCAAGGCTCTTATCATCATAATACGTACATTGTCTGCAACACCATCCACACCTATTCCGTTACCTCTTTGTGCACCTATAATGCCACTAACATGTGTTCCGTGCATAGGAGAGGGTCCCATCACATCGCTGTTACCATAAAAACGGTCGTTAATGTCGTTGTAATTGTCGCCCACAATTTCTGCTCTCGAGTTAGATGGTGCCACATCCTTTGCAATACTGCTTCTCTTCTTGCCCGTAATGTATTCTTCGAGTTGAGAAAAAACAGATGTGTTGGTTTCAGACGTTTCTAACTCGGTAATTTTAAGAAAGGTTAGGTATGCAAATTTAGCCTGTTTACTTTTCATGGTTTCCGGCTGAAATTTTTCAACCCGCTCCGCAGTAAATTCCTCAGTATTCAGGTCCTCTTTTAAAATCTTTTCGCTCTTACGTGCCGATTTAAAAGCCATTTCAAGGAACATCAAATCAACCTGCTCTTCGGGTTTCATTTCAAGATTTTTAGCTGCCTTTTTCCAGAGCTCATATTCTTCCCGTGTTTGATTGCACATCGTATCGGTGTCAACCATCTTTTGAAAATACTTGTTCTTGTATTTGTGGTAAACCCTTGTTACTTCAAACGATTCTGTCTTTATGTTTCGCCCATCTTTACCTCCTAAAAAGTTCCATCCATATACATCATCAACATAACCATTGCCATCATCATCTTTGCCATTACCGGGTATTTCTCCCGGGTTCTTCCATAAAATGTTTTTGAGATCTTCCTGTGTAGTATCCACTCCGGTATCAATGACAGCCACAATTATTGGAATGCTTTTTTTGCCTTTCAAAAATTGGTAAGTGGGAGAGAGGCTGATACCATTATAGCCATTTTGCTGTGCATCCAGCAAATGCCAACCCTTTACATTTTCGGTTTGAGCAAATAAGGAGTTGCTGTAAATTGCAAATCCAATAAGAATAATGAGTAATCGTTTATGCATTACGGGAACAAAATTTTGCCCTGCAAATTTGGCAATTGCATTTTATAAAACATAGCAAAAAAATAATTTTAGGATAACATTAAATTCAACCTACCCTAACTGATTAGTAAACTTTTATGCTCATTTTAAACTGTAAACCTGATACCTTGTGCCAGCGGTAAAGTAGTTGAATAATTGATGGTATTTGTTTGCCTGCGCATATATACTTTCCAGGCGTCGCTGCCACTCTCCCTACCTCCACCTGTTTCTTTTTCTCCGCCGAAGGCACCACCAATTTCAGCGCCGCTTGTTCCAATATTTACGTTGGCAATACCACAGTCACTACCGGCAACCGATAAAAAAGTTTCCGCTTCTCTTAAATTTAGGGTCATGATTGCAGAGGATAAACCCTGCGGTACATTATTTTGAATAGCAATTGCTTCTTCAAAATCGTTGTATTTTAAAAGATACAATACCGGCGCAAATGTTTCGTGCTGCACAATGGGCATGTCGGCTGTAACTTCTGCCACGCAAGGTTTTACGTAACACCCGCTTTCAAATCCTTCTCCATCTAAAACTCCACCTTCAACCACAAATTTGCCACCTTGTTGTTTGCACTTTCTTAAGGTATCGAGGTACATTTCAACGGCGTGTTTATCAATTAATGGCCCTACATGATTGGCCTCGTTT
>JANPPB010000386.1:0-3066 GCA_031428295.1 Segetibacter sp.
GTTGCCCTTTTTGAACAGGATCCTAAGTTTGTGGAAAACAAAACCATCCTGGAAAATATTTTTCATACGGAGAACCCCGTGTTGAAAGTTATTAAAGAGTACGAAGCCGCTGTAGAGGCTGATGACGGTGTAGCCATTGCCGAAGCGCTGGGTATAATGGATGAGTTGGATGCGTGGACGTTTGAAGCTAAAGTAAAGGAGATATTGACTAAGCTCAACATTCATCACCTGCAACAAACGGTTAACAGCCTTAGTGGTGGACAGCGTAAAAGAGTGGCCCTTGCCCAAACATTAATCGACATTGGCTTTGAGCACCAGCACACGCTGTTAATAATGGACGAACCTACCAACCATCTTGATGTTGAAATGGTAGAATGGTTGGAGCATTACCTGAATGGTGAGCATGTTACGCTGTTAATGGTTACCCACGACCGGTATTTTCTTGATGCTGTTTGCAACGAGATATGGGAGATGGATCGCTCAGAAATTCATAGCTACAAAGGTGATTATGCCAACTACCTTGAGAAGAAAACAGCCCGTATTGAAAGTGAGCTTTCTACAATAGATAAAGCCAAGAACACCTATAGAAAAGAGCTGGAGTGGATGCGCAAGCAACCCAAGGCACGAACTACGAAAAGCAAAAGCAGGCAGGATAATTTTTATGAAGTGGAGGCGCAGGCTAAGAAGAAAATTGAAGATGCGCAATTGCAGTTGGAAGTGAAGATGACCCGTCTTGGTGGTAAAATTGCAGAGTTGAAGAAAGTAAACAAAGCCTATGGTTCCAAAGTTATTATGAAGGGTTTTGAATACACTTTTAGCAAAGGAGAACGGATAGGAATTGTGGGTAAGAATGGTGTAGGTAAATCAACTTTTTTAAACATTCTGCAGGGTCTTGAACAGGCTGACAGCGGTAAGGTTAACATTGGCGAGACCATTGTATTTGGCAACTTCTCACAACAAGGGCTGGAGTTTAAGGAAGACATGCGGGTGATTGAATATGTAAAAACTTTTGCTGAAAGTTTTCCGCTGGCAAAGGGTGGTAGCATAAGTGCCTCGCAGTTTTTGGAGTTGTTCCTGTTTCCCGGCGATAAGCAATACACCTATTTAAGTTCATTAAGTGGTGGTGAAAAGAAGCGGCTTCAACTATTGGTCATCCTTTTTTCGAACCCTAATTTTTTAATATTGGATGAGCCTACCAACGATTTGGATTTGCCAACGCTTGGTGTGCTTGAAAACTTTTTAAGTGAGTTTCAGGGTTGTCTATTAATCGTTAGCCACGACCGTTATTTTATGGATCGCCTGGTAGATCACCTGTTTGTATTTGAAGGCGGTGGAGAAATAAGAGACTTTCCCGGAAACTATAGTTTGTATAGGGAGTGGCTAAAGGCTAATGAAAAGAAGGCCGATAAATGGAGTTCACTTGAAACAAAGAAAAGTAAAGGTGAAGCTACAGATACAGTTGTAACCGGTAAGGCTTCCATTGTTTCAGGTGGTGAAAAACAAACCTCGGCAGGCACACAAAATACTGCTGTACTTAAAAAAGCGGGCTTTAAAGAAAAACGTGAATTTGAAATATTAGAGAACGAGATAAAGCAACTTGAAGCAGAGAAAACGCAAATTGAAAATAATTTAAGCAAGCTACCTTTTAATGAGATTGAAAAAGCCAGCATAAGAATAGGGGATTTAGGTACCCTGTTAGCAGACAAAGAAATGCGGTGGCTTGAATTGAGTGAAATGATGTAAAGAAATGTGTTGAATGTTGAATTTTTGAAATGGTGAATGAGCCGTCTTGCTAAATTTACTTCAGCATTTTCCTGGAGAGATTAAAAGTGAACCGTCATGCGGAATTTACTTCACCATTTTCCTGGAGAGATTAAAAACAAAGCCGTCATGCTGAATTTATTTCAGCATCTCCTGGCGAGGTTAAAAAGAGAGTCGTCTTGTTGAATTTACTTCAGCATCTCCTGGAGAGGTAAAAAGTGAGCCGTCTTGCTGAATTTATTTCAGCATGCCCCGGAGAGGTTAATTTGAAATTTGGGAGATTTCGAATCGGGTTAGAAATGAAACCCCTTGAGTAAACGACATTGAATGATGTATGATTTCATTAGGGGGAGTGATATAGCATTCAACACTTACAATTTAAAATAGTTAATAATGGAATTACTTGGAGTAGGCTCACGCATTAAACACCCGTCGTACGGAGATGGAGTTGTTATCAGGCTTCATAAACGGGTATATGAAGTTTGTTTTATTAGTGAGGGCATTAAAACGGTAGCAAAAGATTTTACTGTAGAAGTTACAGAACGGATAGAGCCCGAATACAATGTTAGCTTTAGCGATGCAGAAGACGCACTTATTAAAATTTTAAGAGAATGGAGCGATGTTACTGAAGTGGTTTCGTTAGGCGACCGTTGGAAAAACGGGATGATGATTTTAAGGCCCGGCGACAAGACATTGAAAGAAAAAGAAGTTGAGATTGAAGTGTTCTTTCATAAAATTGTAATGCTGCGTGACCGCCTGCGTGTAATGGAACAAAAAATAAATGCACACAAAGTTTTAACCGACGAAGAAAAGATTGAGCTACAACAATACATTACCCGTATTTATGGTAGCCTTACAACGTTTAATGTACTTTTTAAACATAAGTTCGATCAGTTTGAAGGAGACAGTGGAGGTAAGTATAACTAATGGGTGCCTTCCTGATTTGTGTGAATTCAGACCCTTCTTAATTTGATTTCCACAATCACTCACATTTGGCATAGCGCAGTAATTGGTCCGTGTTGGCTATTGATTTTGCGTTGATCTATCTTCAACTTTATAATTGTCTTTTTACCATTCCATCAATTAAGAACGCCTGCAATTTTTTAAACTATACAAGCAAGCCTACAATGGTTTATCACGGGCAACCTGGTATTTATCGCTGGTAATCCTCATTAACAGGAGCGGTACCATGGTGGTTCCTTTTATGACCATTTATGCCACCCGGCGACTTGGATTTAGTATTACACAAGCCGGGTTAATTATGGCACTTTTTGGTGCCGGCAGTATTGTTGGCGCATTCATAGG
>JANPPB010000387.1:0-3774 GCA_031428295.1 Segetibacter sp.
CAAAATTTAAGATTGAATGGTGTATCTCACAAGGGTTGAGCATTTTAACGCCGCACATAAATTATACAATCCAAACTGGTCTCCCGAAAAAAACGAGGAAATGTTTGGTGTGTGTGCGAATGAAAACTGGCATGGTCACAATTTTGATTTGTATGTAACCATTAAGGGCGAAGTAAATGCAGAAACAGGTTTTTTGTTTGATGTAAAAAAACTCAGTAAAATTATTCAGGCACATGCAGTGCAAAAATTGGATCATAAAAATTTAAACCTCGATGTGGATTTTTTACGGGGAAAGATGTGCAGCACCGAAAACCTTGCACAGGCTATATGGCAACAAATAGCGCCACACCTGCCCGATGGTGTGCAGTTGCATTGTATAAAATTGTATGAAACGCCCCGGATATATGTTGAGTATTTTGGTGAGTGAGTATAGATTTTGCATACTTCAGCCTTAAACCATTTAGATAATTGAGCGTTAAGAAGATTAATATGAACAATAAAGTTGCGGTTTATAGAAAGGAACATTTTAATGCGGCGCATAGACTAAACAATCCGCAATGGGATGATGCTACTAATCAAAAAGTTTTTGGAAAGTGTAATAATCCCAATTACCATGGTCATAACTATGAGTTGGTGGTTAAGGTGGTTGGAGTTCCTGATGAGCGAACAGGCTATGTAATAGACCTGAAATATTTAAGTGACCTGATTGATGAAAGTGTGTTAAAAAGGTTTGATCATAAAAATCTCAACCTCGATACTGTTGAGTTTAAAGACCTCAATCCCTCTGCTGAAAATATTTCGATTGTTATCTTTAAAATACTCCGTGAAAAGATTGATGCGAACCTTGACTTACAGGTAAGGTTGTATGAAACAGAGAGGAATTTTGTAGAATACCCGGCATCGTTAAGTTGATAAAGGAGATGGCATTCATCTGAAATAAATTAAGAGTTATGGCATACAAAAAAGTGGAATCATACGATGAGGATGTAACGGAAGGATTAAAGCATCAGTATCGGGAAGTTATAAAATTGTTGGGCGAAGACCCAAACAGGGAAGGCCTTGAAAAAACACCGGAACGTATTGCCAGGGCAATGCAATATATGACCCAGGGATACCACCAGGACGCAATAGCAATTTTAGACTCTGCTAAATTTCATGAGGATGTAAGCGAAATGGTACTGGTAAAAAACATTGAATTGTACAGCATGTGCGAACATCATATGCTGCCTTTTTATGGTAAGGCTCATGTTGCCTACATACCAAATGGATACATAACCGGCCTTAGTAAACTTGCCCGCGTGGTGGATGTGTATAGCAGAAGATTACAGGTGCAGGAGCGATTGACTACGCAGATTTTAGCAGCTATAAAAGAAAGCCTCAACCCATTAGGCGTAGCAGTAGTTATTGAAGCAGCACACTTATGCATGATGCAACGCGGCGTGCAAAAACAAAATTCATTTACTACTACTTCTGCTTTCTCCGGAGCGTTTGAAAATTATAGCACACGTAACGAATTTTTAAAATTAATTTCTTCTAAGCTCAGTTAAAAGCCTGGATTAAATAGTATACAGCCCTGGCAATTTGTTGCCGGGGTTTTTAATGTTGCATTATTTGTATAATGTTATACAACATATTAAAATCCCATGTACTTGAAATGGTGCCATAAAGAGAGGCCATTAATAACTCGGCTAAACTTACTTTTGAACAAATTTGATTATGATGCATGCATATATTTTTCCTGGCCAGGGTAGCCAGTTTTCAGGGATGGGCAAGAACCTGTACGAGACCAGCAACGTGGCTCAACAACTTTTTGAACAAGCCAATGAAATAGCAGGTTTTAGATTGTCTGACACCATGTTTGCAGGAACTGTTGAGGAGTTGAAACAAACTAATGTTACCCAGCCCGCGGTATTTTTACATTCAGTTATTTCTTATAAAACATTGGAGTATGCAACACCCGATATGGTTGCCGGACATTCGTTAGGCGAGTTTTCGGCCCTGGTAGCAAATGGTGTGTTGAGCTTTGAGGATGCTTTAAAATTAGTCATCATTAGAGCGAAAGCAATGCAAAAAGCTTGTGAACTCAACCCTTCAACTATGGCCGCTGTGCTAGCCCTTGATGATGCAAAAGCAGTTGAAATTTGCAGTCAAATTCAAAATGAAACCGGCGAGATTGTAGTGCCCGCAAATTATAATTGTCCCGGTCAACTGGTAATTAGCGGCAGTATTAAAGGCATTGAAATAGCTTGTATAAAAATGAAAGAAGCCGGGGCTAAAAGAGCTTTGGTATTACCGGTTGGAGGTGCTTTTCACAGCCCGTTAATGGCGCCTGCCAGAGAAGAGTTGGCCCAGGCTATCCATAGTACAACTTTCAATAATCCATTGTGCCCGGTGTACCAAAACGTAGTTGCCAAAGCAGTTAATGATCCACTTCAAATTCAACAAAATTTAATTGACCAGTTAACCGGTGCTGTTAAATGGACACAATGCATTCAGGCTATGCTTGCTGATGGTGCTACTGAGTTTACAGAGGTTGGTCCCGGTAAAGTGTTGCAAGGCCTGGTTTCAAAAATTTATAAAGAGGCTGTTGTAAATGGAATAAATTAAGAGAGCATATTAAAAAATGAAAGGCCCGGCTTTTAAACCGGGCCTTTCATTTAATCAGAATTTAGTGTGTCTCCTTACCTCCAGGCAAAAAGATAAATTAGCCATTTCATTTAATCAATAGGAATACTGCAATTGACCCACGCTCCATCAAACGATGCATTGTATTTTTTGTAAAAATTAATAGCTGCTTCATTCCACTCAAGTACTTGCCAGGCTATACCGGTAAAGCCTTTTTCCCTGGCTTCTTCAATCAATCGGTCAAACAATATTTTGCCCAAGCCTTTGCCCCTCATTACTTCAGTTACCAGCAAATCTTCCAGGTACATGCGTTGACCTTTCCATGTGCTAAACCTAATATAGTACAATGCAAAACCCTGTATTTTTCCTTCAACCTCTACAACAAATGCCCACCACACCGGTTGTTTGCCAAAGCCGCTTTCGGTAAAATGGTCCAGCGTTACTGTTACTTCGTTTGGTGCTTTTTCATACACCGCTAACTCATGCACCAATTCCATAATTCGTGCACAATCTTCTTTTGTTGCTCTTCTTAAAACAGGCGTATCCATCTTATATTGATAGTGATTTTTTCTATAATGATTGATCAAGATCCCGTAAAATGTCGGCTATGTTCTCGATGCCAACACTCATTCTTATAAGTCCATCGGTAATGCCGTATTTAATTCTTTCTTCTCTGGGTACGCCGTAGTGTGTCATAGAAGCAGGATGCGAAAGCAATGTATCAACCGTACCCAACGACACTGCCCTTACACACATTTGCAGGTTGTCGATAAATTTTTTACCGGCCATTAATCCATCCTTCAATTCAAAACTCAACATAGCACCTGGCCGCCTCATTTGTTTTTGTGCAACTGCATAATCAGGGTGAGAAGGCAGCCCGTTGAAGTTGACTTTTTCAACTGCAGGATGTTTTTGCAGAAATGCAGCAACCTGCACGGCATTATCGCAATGCCGGTCCATGCGCAACTCAAGTGTTTTCATTCCCTGTATCAACAAAAATGCGTCAAAGGGATTACTGTTGCCACCTAATAAACGATGCCATTTGGTTGCCTTTGTTTTCATAAACTCAATATCTCTTCCCAATAACACACCACCTATTGCAGTACCATGGCCATTTAAAAATTTAGTAGTTGAATGAAAAACAAAATC
>JANPPB010000388.1:0-1512 GCA_031428295.1 Segetibacter sp.
GCTGGATGCTACTAACCAACCTATGGCTGAAACACCAACTCCGGCCGATACCATCTCGTCTATAAAAAATCGTAAAGCCGGTATAACATACGTAACCGAAGCCGATACTACATTAAGAGATTTTTATTATTACAATCGTAATGCAGATGCAGGGCTCGCAAACTCAAGAAGCTATGAAAGCATTTTAGTAACAAACGATACTGAAAACAGCAAAACCTGGTCGAACAAAAATTTTTATGAGCTTACTTTCTCCAATAACGGTGGCCTGGTAATGCCCATTATAATTCAGTGGACCTACAAAGACGGCACTAAAGAAATTGAAAGAATTCCGGTTACCATTTGGCGCCTCAACGAGCAACAGGTTTCAAAGGTATTTGTTAAGGATAAAGAGGTAGCTTCAATTCAACTGGACCCTTATACAGAAACCGCAGACGTAAACACCGAAAATGGTATGTGGCCTTTAAAAGAAATGCCAAGTCGCTTTCAATTATTTAAGCAAGGACAGGTTACCGGCAGGGGACAAAGCAATGGTGAGAATGCTATGCAGAAGGTCAAAAAATAAAAGGCTTCTACAGGACTGCTGTTATTGCTGAAGCAATTACTTCAGTACAAGAGTGCGACGCAAGAGAAGTATAATTGATAACAATATGCCGGGTACAAAATTTTTTTTTGAACCAGGCGTATTAATAAGTTTCAACTTCTCTTGCTTATGCCCCGCTAAGGCGGTGGTCGCACTCTTTTACATATGTATCTATATTCGGCTTAAATAAAACAATGGATGCCAATTTGGGTATTGGCCTGGCATATTGCTAATGGTATGGCATGGGTGTTTTATATTTGAGTACACATCATTTATGGTAAAAACTAAATTAATACCACGCGACATAAGCTGGCTGAGTTTTAATGCCAGGGTATTGCAGGAAGCCAACGACCCAACGGTGCCCCTTAAAGAAAGAATACGATTTCTGGGTATTTTTTCGAACAACCTTGACGAGTTTTTCAGAGTACGGGTGGCCACCCTAAACAGAATGTTGCTGTTGGGCAAAAAAAACATGCACCTCGAAAATGATCCTCAACAAATTTTGGACGATATACAGTTAGTGGTGTTGCAACAGCAAAGCGAGTTTAACCGCATTTGGGAAGATATTTTATTAGAATTGAAGAAGGAGAAAATTAATATTCTCGACGATAAAAACCTGAACCCCGAGCAGCAGGCTTTTGTAAAAAAGTTTTTTGAAGAAGAGGTACGAAGCAATGTTATTCCATTGTTGATTGAAAGCATACCTCAGTTTCCTTATCTCCGCGAAAAGTCGATTTACCTGGGCGTTGTTATGCGCAAAGAAAATACTGCTTACGATCAAAAATATGCCTTGATTGAAGTGCCTTCAAGTGCAGTAGGTCGCTTTGTTTTGCTACCTGCAAAACGCGATGCGCATGATATTATTCTGCTTGAAGATGTGATCCGTTTTAACCTGCCCGGGATATTCTCATACTTTGGGTACGATCATTTTT
>JANPPB010000389.1:0-1549 GCA_031428295.1 Segetibacter sp.
TCCTGGGCAACATGATTCTTTATTTCAAAAGCATCGCATCCATAAAAGTAAAATGGATCTTTAAAATCTACCTGTTGGGTGTAGCCATAAATTTTAAGTGTGCCGGTTACTGAAGAGGTATGTTTATTCGTTCTCTTTTCAATTTCATCAACCATATCCTCTCCCATTTTTCTATAGGTGGTCCACTTACCTCCGAGTATTGTATACAAACCGGATGGCGATGAAATGATCTTGTGGCTTCGGGATATTTCTTTTGTCTTTTTGCTTTGGCCCTGTGGTACAGCCAATGGCCTAAGGCCGGCATACACACTCAACACATCGGCCCTGGTTGGTTTGTGCGTTAAATAAGTGCCTGCTGTATCGAGTATAAAACTAATTTCCTTTTCCAGCGCCTTCGGCTCAAGCGATGGATGATCAACCGGTGTATCGGTAGTGCCAAGTATTACCTTGTTATGCCAGGGTACCGCAAATAAAACCCTCCCATCACTTGTTTTGGGTATCATTAACGCAGTTGAAGAGGCATAAAACTTTTTATCAATAATTACATGAACTCCCTGGCTTACGCAGATGGTATTGGGTTTACCGGCTTCATCCATTTTTAAAATATCGTCCACAAAAACGCCTGTTGCATTTATAACATTCGTTGCTTGTAAAACGTACTCTTTTCCGGTTTCTGCATCTATGGCTTTTACGCCACTAACCTTGCTTTGGGTTTTAGTTAAGCCGGTTACTTTACAATAATTTATGGCAGTTCCACCATTCTTAATTATTGTTTGAAACAAGTTTATTGCCAGCCGGGAATCATCAAACTGCCCATCGTGATATACTACCCCACCAACCAATTTATTGGGCTCAATACCGGGTAATCTTTTAAGGGTTTCCTGGCGGGAAATAGAACCTGATGGACCCATGCTGAGCCGACCCGATATCCAATCGTACATCTTTAATCCAATAGTATAAAACCATTGATCGAAGTGTGTGTAAACCGGAATAATAAACTGTTGATTTTTTACAAGATGCGGAGCATTACGATAGAGCAAGCCTCTTTCAACGGTGGCTTCCCTAACCAGTTTTACATCGCCCTGGCTAAGGTAACGAACACCACCATGCACCAGTTTGGTGCTTCGGCTCGAAGTGCCCTTTGCAAAATCTGCCTGCTCGAGCAACAGCGTTTTATATCCACGTGTTGCAGCTTCCAAAGCAATGCCCAGGCCTGTTGCGCCACCACCAATCACCAATACATCCCATATTATATCTTCGTCGAGTTGCTGTACCTGGCGTGATCGTTCAAAAAGCATAATGATGGGATGAGTGATCTTAAGATGGAAAAAACTTGTGTTGAGTTGATTGTTTCTACAGGTTCGTTATAACATTAAACGCCTCCAAAAATAGAGAAGCCGCCGTCAACACAAATCATAGCGCCGGTTACAAATTGTGAAGCATCGCTTAACAACCAAACCAAAGCACCTTTTAATTCATCGGGGTTACCAAAGCGTTTGAAAGGTGTTTGTCTTATGGCCAGCTCTCCTCTTTCGGTATACCCACCTTC
>JANPPB010000390.1:0-5383 GCA_031428295.1 Segetibacter sp.
TGCATATTTCAGGATGCAGATAATATGGACCAGCACTGCTATCATTTGATGGGTTGGGTAGGCAACGACGTTGCCGCTTACACCCGCCTGGTGCCAAAAGGTGTAGCATACAATTATATTTCCATAGGCCGGGTAGTTACATCTCCCAACTACCGCGGTCGTTCTTTTGGTAAAGCGCTCATGCTTAAATCAATTGCCAAATGCAATGAGTTGTTTGGCGTAGAAACCATAAAGATTGGTGCCCAACTATACCTTAAAAAATTTTATGAAAGCCTTGGGTTTGTACATTCCGGAGAGGTGTATGATGAGGATGGCATAGATCATATTCACATGTTGAGGGATGCGGGGTAGGAAGTATCCGGTATTTTACGGTAGTCTATTGAGCGGTTGATAACGCGAAGTGTCTAATAAGACTACCGTAAACTTTAAGACTGCCGTATTTTACGGTAGTCTATTGAGAGGTTCATAAATAGAAAGAGTCTAATAAGACTACCGTAAACTTTAATACTGCCGTATTTTACGGTAGTCTATTGAGAGGTTGATAAAGCGAAGTGTTTAACAAGTACAACGGTGAACTTTTAATACTGCCGTATTTTACGGTAGTCTATTGAGCGGTTGATAACGCGGAGTGTCTAATAATACTACCGTAAACTTTAAGACTGCCGTATTTTACGGTAGTCTATCGAGAGGTTGAATAAGAGAAGAGTCTAATGAGACTACCGTAAAATATCAAGAGAGTGCATCCTAATAAATTCTGAAGTTCCTCCAAACCATTCCAGCACGTTTTCCTTACAAATCTTTGTTTTGGAGTTATTCTGTGCTATTGAATTGTAGCTTGAAAACTTCCACTGCGATGCATGTTGGCAGATTCCAGACTTTACAGGATTGTTGTGGATGTACATAATCATGGTGGTGTAGTATTCATCAGAATCAATTTCCTTTCGTTTGTATTTCTGTTGCAATAGAGCACCACATCGGTTTTCCTGCTTATTAATCGCCTTGGAATAAGAAATAAAAAAGTCACGAAATGCTTTTTGTATCGCTGTTAATCGACCATTAGGTGGCGAAGAAATTAATTCCCTTATTTTAACCAACAGATGAAAATGATTTGGCATTAGACAATACGCGTAAACTTCTACATAAGCGTCAAGGTATTTTGAAAACTGATGGAGAAAAAAATAGTAATTCGCCTCTGAAAAGAAGATTTTGTCTTTGTTGTTTCCCCTATTGTAAATGTGGTACAGCTTACCGGATTCCATATGAACAATGTAGAGGAAGCCGAATAGAAAAGCAAGGGGGGAGCAAAAAAAATAAATAGGGTCTGCTCATAAACTCAGCGCAAATTTTTTTCTGCCAAAATAGCAATTTAGCATTACTACAAACCATTGGTATAGGGACACAAGGCTCAGCCTCGTTAAGTTAACGAGGTTGAGCACCAAAGTGATGGTAGCTATCCAGGATTCGCTTGTGGCCTTAAGTTTAGCTTTGATGCATTCTAAACCGTAGCCCACCTTAGCCTGACCAAATTTGCCTTCTATTGGATTTCGCTCCCCAGGACTTACAGGATTTGACAATGCCTCTTTGGAAGGACGACCCAATGGTTTGGATCGGAGCATAATGTTGAGTTCCTTTAGTCTTCGTCGATTTTCCCTGGTACAATAAATTTTGTCGGCCAATACTTCTGCCGGATAAAAGCCGAACCTGGTCTGGTAAGCTTTCACTGTGTCTATAAGGCACTGGCCTTCGTTGAAGTTATCCCATGATAGCTTTTCAATCACCATAAATCCATTGACCAATGATGCCTGTATCTTGCTGCCAAACTCTACCTTCCTGCCATCTTTTCCACGAACAATTGGCCGTACATATGGCTGATGAATGTTTACAATTCTATTTTCGATTCTGTGGGTACGGGTGGTATGCATGGTGTATTGCTGGTCATACACCATGCGTATGGTTTGCAAATAAGCTAAATCCCGCTGGTTTAAAGGAGCTGCTACATCAACTGCCTCATACATCTGCAGCATATCAGCAATGTATTGCAGGTTTCTTTTTAAATAACGCAACTGGCTGCCATTGGCCCGATAGATAGCTTTGCTGCTTTTGGACTTTTTTCTGGCTGTATTCAAAAAATCTTTCTGCGCAAGCTGCCGGTAGGTTCTAACCTTTACCTGGCCGTACAGCCCCTTGTTATAAAGTTTGTCGATGATTTGTTCGCTTTTTTGCCGTGCAGCATTCAGCAGTTTTAAATCGGTTGGATAGGTAATGTTTTGCGGAGCTACCGTAGCATCCATTAATAGCTTGCCCGCATTGGGTAGGGATGGCTTTTGTGCTGGTGCCGGCTCCTCCTGTGGGGATAGGGCATTATCATTAGAAGCTGCTGTTGGCACAGGAATATTATCTTTATTGCCGGTCTCCTCCTTTGGTGATATAGTACTTGCCGGATGATTTGGTGTCTTATCAAAACTATGTGCAATTACAATATCATTGATACTATTAATAACCGTAAGGCTTAGCCGTTCACGAATGGATACAAACAGGGAAGGTGAAAAGGGTGCTTCATTTGTAAAAGATGAATAACCCAGAAAATATTGCATAAAGACATTCTCCTGTATCTGCTGAACGGTTTCCCGATCCGAAAAACTGAGCAGGTGCTTTATGATGACAGCACCTAAAACAATACGCCCACTGATAGGTGGACGTCCTTCCTCGGACTTGAACTGTACATCGTAGGGCTTTACGATATCATCCCAGGGTAAAAGCCGCGATAACTTTACCCAGCGATTGGCAGAAGTGAGAGCTTGCTCAAATGGTGTCTCAAACCCGCATAATGTCAGTTGGTTGGGACTGACATACACCGGTGTTGATGCACGCTTTCTAACAGCTTTGCGTGGTTTTTCCTGCATCTATATCTGTTTTATATAGTTATAAATGTAGGATAGAAAAGAATTACAGAGTAATTGAGCAGACCCTATTTAGGCATCGACAGCAAAAAAATGACCAATGACTAATGACTATTGACTAACAACTATCGGCTCCCGGCTTTCGCCTAATGACCCAATGACTATTTGACTAATGACTAATGGCTTGCAGCTATTGGCTCCCGACTCCCGGCTATCCTCCCTCTCCCCATGCAGTAACCATCAAACTTCTTTGTCCACCGTAGTTCCGGTGTTCACATAAATAAATCCCTTGCCAAATGCCGAGAGCAAGCGTTCCGTTAGTAATGGGAATGGTTACAGAACTGCCAAGCAATGCAGCTTTTAAATGAGCAGGCATATCATCCGGGCCTTCATAATCGTGCAGGTATGCGGGATCATTCTCGGGAACAGTTTTGGTGAAGAACATTTCAAAATCTTTTCGCACCGTTGGGTCGGCATTTTCGTTGATCGTCAACGAGGCCGATGTATGTTGAATAAACACCTGGCACATGCCTTTAGTAATTGCTTTTATGCCCGGCATCGACACTACAATTTCATTTGTGATTAAATGAAATCCCCTGCGTTTTGCAGACAATGTAATATGTTGTTGAAACATTTTCATTTTACAGCTATCAATGCAACTTGCACACTCTTCGCCTCTTTTGATTTAATAAATTTCTGCCTGATGTATGTCATGGCAGGCCGCTCAACCAAAATTGAAATGAGGTAAGCTGTACCTATAACCACAAACACAGCTAATGAGGCTGCTACCCAATAATTAAAGCCAAATATTTCAATAAGTTGAGGTATGACCACTTCGGTGCCAAACACTTCGTGAAAGAGATACAGGCTAAAAGAGATACTTCCCAAAAACAACAACAGTTTTGTTTTTATAAATCCCAAATGCCCCCTCACATACAAACTAAAAACTGCGTAGTAGATAATTAGCATGATTACATAAGGTAAAAAAGATATAAACACATAGCTTCTTCCCCCATCGTTAAATAAAAAAAGTTGAACAAGAAAGCTGAGCAGTAAAAGGGAATAACGGGCAAGCGAACCGCCGTTGAATTTTATCTTATAAAAAAGAATACCTGTAAAGAACAGTGGAAAATGATTAACCAGCGGAATATAAAAACGAATAGTTTCAAATGTATTGGTGTGGGCATTCCTGAACCAATCGGTGCTGTAAACAAAAATGGGCAACAGTATAACGGCACCAAGTATCTCAATGTTCTTCAATTGCTTTGTTATAAAAATGAGTAGCATAAAAACATAAAAGATCATTTCAACCAGCATGGTCCAGTAAGGTGCATCCAGGTCGGCAACATGAAAATACTGTTGAAACATGGTAAGGTTTGCACCATACACGAAGGCCAATTTGCTAAAGGGTTCCTGCAAAAAAAACTTAGTGATTACAATAATTGCAGTAAGCGTAACACACGCCCAATAAGTGGGATATAAACGGCTTAGCCTGCTGATGACAAAATCTTTCCAATGCCTCGTCTTTTCCAGGGTCATCAATATTACAAAACCACTTATAATAAAAAACAGGTCCACACCGGTTACACCAAACCTCAAAAAGATAGAATCGGTTTTGGCTTTGGAGAAATGAAAAACTACCACCATTAAAGCTGCTATACCTCTTAATGCATCTATTTCTCCATATCGCTCTTTTTGCATGAATTGTAAGGTTGTTCGTTTCAAATATAAACGAAGCAGGTTTTAAAAATGAAGTTGCATTGGTCTGAAAAATGCAACATCTTTTATTCAAATAAAATGAATGTTTGCAAAAAAGATAAAAATGGATTGGCACATCAATTTATTTGTTCAGCCCTGTGCATACCCTTATTTTTATTGCCAACAACAAAAGAAAATCACCACTGAATGCCGTTACTTGAAATGCAACTTGAGATAAAAGAATCGAACATTCCCAATGCCGGCCTGGGCCTGTTTACCAGTGAATTTATTGAAAAGGATTCCAAAATTGTTCAATACAAAGGCAGGAGGCGAACCTGGAAAGATGTGAAGAACGAAGATGGCAACTTCTACATTTTTTATGTGACCCGCAACCACATTATTGATGCAAACAATTATAAAAAATCGTTTGCCAGGTATATTAATGATGCAAGCGGTTTAAAAAAAGTAAAGGGCTGCCTCAACAATACTGAGTTTGTAAGAGAAGGGGATAAAGTATTTGTTATGGCAACAAAAAACATTGCAGCAGGGGGCGAATTATTTGTTGGTTATGGCAAGGATTACTGGAATGTGATCCGCCAGAATATGAAAGTGGCCACCAAAGAAATGAAGCAGCGTTAAATACACCCGCTGCTTCATACATCCTAATCTTTTGTCCAGTAATCAATAACCAAAACTTTATCAAGGTAGGGTGTCAAAACTGCGCCAAATGCCTTGTGCGCAGGATGCGGTAAGTATACTGCCCTGTCTTCTTCACTATTAAAACT
>JANPPB010000391.1:0-2874 GCA_031428295.1 Segetibacter sp.
ACCATGTGTATGGCCATATCGTACCAAATAGGTACCACAGGGGCATCATCTATTACCATCTGGTCCATCTGCCGATAAAGGGCATAACGAAGGCTGTCGTTGGTTTCCTGCAGTGCTTTATTGTATAGCACATCAAAAGCCGGATTGTTATATCTGGTATAATTAGGTGGCGCGGGATTTTTGCTGTAGAACATGGCCATGTAATTTTCCGCATCGGGATAATCAGCTATCCAGCTACCCCTATAAAACAATGCTTTGGATTTTGCGGTCTGCTCCAGCAACAAACTTTTTTGTACTACTTCTACCTGTACTTTAATGCCCGTCTCCTCCAGTTGCTTTGCAATAAAACTTCCTATATCGGCATAAATAGGAATGGTTATAAGTTTAATTGCAGGTAACCCAACCCCGTTTTCGAAACCTGCATTTTTCATTAAGGCTCTTGCCTTTGCCGGATCGTAACCATAACCCTTTACTGTCTCTGCATTTTTTGAGGGTAAACCCATCGGTACAAAACCTGCGGTTGCGGCTGTGCCAATGGAATTGCGCATGTACATCATCAACCTCTTACGGTCTATTGAATAATTAATAGCCTGCCGGATAGCTTTCATTCGTAAGGGGCTGTTTTTTACCAGCACATTCTGGCTATCCACCAAAATACCCAGGTATTCTGTATTGAGGTAGGGATGTTTGTTAAGTACAATCTTGTTTTTCCAGTCGCTGCGCAAGTCACCCAGTTTGGTCAGCACTTCATCTTTAAACGATGGATCTATATCGTTTATAAAGCTCAGGTCTCCCTGCTGAAACGATAAAAATTCGGTGGCCCTGCTATCTAAAAAAGTAATCTTTACCGCATCCAGGTAAGGCAGTTTATTTCCTGCTTCATCGTGCTCCCAGTACTGGTTATTTTTATGTAGAATGAGTGCCTGCCCTTCTTCCCAAAAATTAAAAACAAAGGGACCTGTACCAATAGGATGGCTTCTAAAATCTTTGCCATATTTTTCTACTGCTTCTCTTGCAATGATGCTGCAATACTGCATGCTTAAAATTCCAAGTATAGGTTGAAAAGGCCTGAGCAACTTCAATTGAAACGTTGTATCATCAATCGCCTTAAATCCTTCAATAGTATCTATCCTGTTATTAAATATCCAGGCGCCACTGCTGGCGGTAGATTTATCGCGTATTCGTTGTAAGCTATATACTACATCGGCTGCTGTCATCAGCCTGCCCCTGCCATTTGCAAACAAAGGATCGTCGTGAAAAAAAACATTAGAGCGCAGGTAAAAGGTGTACGTAAGCCTGTCTTTACTTATTTGCCACCGGGTGGCCAGCGAGGGCACAATACTCAGGTTACTATCAACCTCAACCAAAGTATTAAACAACTGGTGGGCTACCCACATAGTAGCCTGGTTTTTAGTAAAAGCAGGATCCAATGTTGGCAATCCTTCAACCTGGTTGTATGTAAAAATTTGTTGATTATTACTGGTTTTTGAACCACAGCCCCACCCTGTCATACCCAGCACCAAACCCAATAACAGCCCCATTAAAATACTTTCTTTTTTATATATCCGGTGTTGCCCTGCCATTGGTCGACTTTAGTTTGCCTTAACTTTAAAAAATGAAATACAAGGGCAATTTATTACTATTCATCTATTTACTATTTGCTGGTTTTGCCAATGCTCAATTGACTTCACAAAAATCAAAATATACATTTGAAGACACCCTTCGCGGCAGCATAACTACTTACAGGCAGGGATGGGATGTATTGCGATACGATTTACAGGTTGAAGCGGATATACAAAACAAAACTATCTCGGGCAATAATAAGATTACCTACTACGAAAGTTTGCCTGTAAGGGAAATGCAAATTGATCTTCAAAAGCCGCTAATGATAGATAGCGTTATAAGCGAAAATGGAACCCCTTTAACTTACAAACAATTGGGCAATGCATGGTTGGTACGTTTAAAACCTGATGGTGCTATAATAAAGTTTTTACCGGGTAAAAGATGGCTAAAAGTTTATTATCATGGGGTACCCAAAGTTGCCACCCGCCCACCCTGGGATGGCGGATTGATCTGGCATAAAGACTCATTAAATAACCCATTGGTGGCAACTGCCTGCCAGGGGTTAGGTGCCAGTGTTTGGTGGCCATGTAAAGATCATCAGAGTGATGAACCGGACAGTGGAATGACCATAAAAATTATTGCCCCGGATACCTTGTCAGCCATCAGTAATGGCAGGCTACAAAATGTTTTGCCTTCGTCGAATGGAACTAAAACCTGGACCTGGCTTGTAACAAACCCCATCAACAATTATGATGTGACTATGAACATTGGCAAGTACACGCATTGGAGCGATACTTTGCAGGGTGTAGCAGGAATATTGGACATGGACTTTTGGGTATTAAATTATAATCTTGAAAAAGCCAAACGCCAGTTTGCACAGGCCAAATTAATGCTTCGAAGTTTTGAATATTGGTTTGGAAAATACCCTTTTTACGAGGACAGTTATAAGCTGATTGAAACACCTTTTTTAGGCATGGAACATCAAAGTGGTGTTGCCTATGGAAACAAGTATGGTAATGGTTATTTGGGGACCGATTTGAGTGGAACAGGCTGGGGTTTAAAATGGGATTTTATCATTATACATGAGAGCGGACATGAGTGGTTTGGGAACAATATAACCAGCAAGGACCTGGGCGATATGTGGCTACATGAGGGTTTTACAAATTATAGCGAAACCTTGTTTACAGAAACGTATTACGGCAAGCAGGCAGCCAACGATTATAATTTCGGCACACGCAAAAAAATTAAAAATAATAGCCCGGTTATAGGTCCATACGGTGTTAACGAAGAAGGTAGCGGAGATATGTATTC
>JANPPB010000392.1:0-4024 GCA_031428295.1 Segetibacter sp.
TGTACAACTTTGTAATGGCTAAATGGTTTATTCTATTTTGATCATCTTGTTTAACTAAACATGAACATAAAGAAATGCTGGTATGTTCTTACGCATTGGGAGGTTTGGCACTACAATATAAAATATGCCCTCATCTCTCCAGTATGGTTGTGGTATAGCCTTCGTGCCAGGTCTTTTTACTTTTTTACCCCGGCAAATCCTACACTCACTTTTGGTGGATTTGAAGGCGGACCAAAAAAAGAGATTTACGACCACTTGCCAAAACACACCTATCCCAATTCTATTTATATTGAGCCAACCTGGCCACTCAACCAGGTAAACGGTCTGATGGCTGATCACAACTTATCTTTTCCTGTTGCAGTTAAACCCAATGTTGGAATGATGGGTTTAATGTTTAGGAAGATTGATACCATAGATGAGTTGACGGTCTATCACCAAACAATTACGGTCACCTATATTGTACAGGAACTGATTGATTACCCCATTGAAGTGAGTGTGTTTTATCACCGCTCCCCCAACTGTGATCGGGGAAACATTACCGGATTTGTACGAAAAGAAGCTTTGGAAGTAGTGGGTGATGGAATCTCAACTTTACAAACGCTCATGAAGCAGTTTGAAACAAGGCCGGGCTTTAAGTTTGATGAATGGGAAGGCAAGCACCAGGCACGGTTACATGAGGTGATACCTGCAGGAGAAACCTTTAAATTGGCATGGGTTGCCAACCTGAGCCGGGGAGGAAGAATGGTAAATATTGAACATGAAAAAGATGACAGGCTGCTGAAAGTTTTTGATGACCTCAGTCATTCATCCAAACATTTATTCTACGGCCGGTACGATATAAAATGCACCTCGGTTGAAGACCTGAAAGCATGCAAAAATTTTTCAATACTTGAGTTTAATGGTACCGGTGCCGAGCCACACCATATGTATGGCAATGGCAATAACCTGCTGCAGGCATTTAAAATAATCATGTACCATTGGAATGTGTTGTACCACATAGCACGATACCATAACAAACAGGGTGTACCCTATAAAACTTTAAGGGAAGGACTGCGTTTTACCAAAGCTTCCAACCGGCATTTTAATTACCTGAGGGTTTTAGATGCTACCATGCCGGTATATCATTAAATCATTTTACCAGGAATGAAATACCTGTATTGTTCATACTGCCCATGACAAATCAGAGTACCCGGTCCTTATTAGGAGCAGGCAACGATATCATGTAAACCATTACTAAAATTGCTGCAATAGCAGTAGTTAAAAATGCTGCTGAGGCTCCAAATGTATACCAAATCAATCCAGTTAATGAGCTTGCCAGCATAGTGCAAATACTTTGCAAGCCTGAGTAGGTACCTATAGCCGTAGCCGTATTTTTCGAACTCGTTATGTTCGATATCCAGGCTTTGCTAATGCCTTCGGTAGCCGAGGCATACACGCCGTATAAAAAAAACAATGCAAAAAACAAGTATAAGTTGGTGCTTACTGACATGCCAAAATAAACGATGGCAAAAACCGCAAGACCAGAAACAAATATTCTTTTCAGTCCCAACTTGTCGGCCAGCACCCCCACCGGAAAAGCGCATAATGCATATACCAGGTTATAAAAAATATACACGCCAATTACCATAGTATCCGTAAGCCCTGCCTGCTTTGCCTTCAATAATAAAAACACATCCGAGCTATTGAAAAGCGTAAAAACCAACAAACCACCCACCAGTTTTTTATACGCTATGGGGCTTACTTTCCAATAATGTAAAAATGAAAAGAAGGGGGTTGACACCTTGTGTACTGGTTGTATTTTTCTTTTGTCCTTCAGCAAAAAAGTTGTGAGCACCGCAAGCAAGCCTGGTATGAATGCTATGTAAAAAAGAGTTTTGTATTGCTGCGGATAATAGTACAGGTACAACAGGGCTAATGCCGGACCCATCACGGCACCCAAAGTATCCATTGAGCGATGGAGTCCAAAAACCGTCCCCTTGGTTTCGGGTGTTGCTTCATCTGAAAGTATAGCATCCCTTGCACCGGTTCGTATGCCTTTACCAAAGCGGTCGATGGTTCTTGCAAAAAATATCCAGATTGGAAATGTAAAAACAGCCATCATGGGTTTTGATATGCTGCTAAAGGCATAACCGATTCTAACAAAAGGCACCCGCTTGCCCGACACATCAGACAATTTGCCAAAATACCCTTTACTCAGTCCGGCAGTTGCCTCGGCCAAACCCTCCAGCACACCAATTAAAACAATAGAAAACCCAATTGTTTTAAGGTATATGGGCATGATGGGATACAGCATTTCGCTGGCCATATCAGTAAACAAACTCACCATAGAAAGTATCCAAACGGTTCGCGAAATGTGTTTCAAAATGTGGCTTGTTATAAAATATAAAAAATCAAGCTTTTGTAGTTCCTCTACAGCTTGCTCATTTTAAAGGTGGTTCAATACAATCAAAAGTAACCTTTGCAATAAACGTACTTTTTTAAATTTGAGAAGATGCTTTAATTTGAAGTTACCAGCATTAGTGCTGTAACTATTTATCAAAAGTTTTATACCAATCAACATGGATCTAAAATATAAGAATGCGATGATCTATGGTGCCTATGGTTCCATTGGGGCAGATCTTTAAAGCAAAATAATACACCCCCAAAAATAATTGCCGCAACCTCAACCACAACCACAACCCCAGCCACAGCCACAACCAATCACTGAATAAACCCCTGCACCTCAAGTGCAATCAACCGGCCCATTTAGTATTTCGGGTAGAATTTTGGACGGTAACCTATCAATTTAAAGTGCGTAAAACAGGCTTTTTAACTCAGGAAAAAAGCATTGAAATAAAAAACAATTCTGTACAGGATTTTCTTTTAGAAACCCAGCCGGTGCTTACCTAAAGCTTTCAGGTAATGGGCGTCATCTGTAAAAACTTCCCAACCTACCCAACCCATTACCAGGCTCAGTATACATCTGATTAGGGATGCGGTAAAAAATAAAAGCATCGGCTTTAGTAGGCGGGTAACTCCATGTTTACTCAAGTCAAACGTTTAACTATCCGGTTCTCTTTCTTAAATCAACTATTTTTGCAGCCTAAACCCTGATAGGAATGAAGGCAGCGCTGCAGCAGCTAAAAAGCGAATTAGAAGGAGAATTGTTTGACGATAACGAAACCCGCATACTGTATGCAACCGATGCTTCTGCCTACCGCGAAATGCCGTTAGCTGTAGCCATCCCCCGCTCGGTAAGCGATCTTAAAAAACTCATCTCTTTTGCCAGGGCAAATAAAACCTCATTAATTCCGCGAACCGCAGGTACCAGTCTTGCCGGTCAGGTGGTGGGTAGCGGCATAGTGGTAGATGTTTCAAAATACTTTACCTCCATTCTTGAACTGGATGCCGAAAAAAAGTGGGTAAGGGTACAACCCGGCGTTATACGCGATGAGTTGAACATGTACCTGCAACCGCATGGTTTGTTTTTTGGCCCCGAAACTTCCACTGCCAACAGGGCTATGATGGGTGGTATGGTGGGCAATAACAGTTGTGGATCGAACTCTGTTGTGTATCGCAGCACCCGCGAACATTTGTTGGAAGTAAAGGCCTTGTTAAGCGATGGCTCTGAGGTTGAATTTAAGAGCCTGAACCTGGATGAATTTCATACAAAATGCGAGGGACAAACGCTGGAAGCCAACATTTATAAAACAGTACGAAGTTTATTGAGCGACTATAATAACCAGGTCGAGATTCGCAGCCAGTTTCCCAAAAAAAGTGTTGAAAGAAGAAACACCGGTTATGCCGTTGATATGTTGTTAGACTTAGCTCCTTTTTCCGCCGGAGGCGATGATTTTAATTTTTGCAAACTGATTGCAGGCTCCGAAGGCACCCTTGCATTTATAACAGAAATCAAATTGAATGTGGTGCCTTTGCCATTAAAAGATGCAGGGCTTTTATGTGTACATTTTAATAGTATCGACGAGGCATTACGGGCAAACCTTATCGCCTTAAAATACCGTCCCAGCGCCAGCGAACTCATAGA
>JANPPB010000393.1:0-4723 GCA_031428295.1 Segetibacter sp.
CTTTTCCACAAAGCGAAGGAACCAATTCGGTTTTCCTTCCTGCAACTGATAGTTTGGATGTTATTTTTGCCCAGGAGTTTATCCATATGCAGGGTAAGTTTGCCTTTTGTATTAATGAAGAAGAAATGTTACAGCAACTGGAGCAATTAATTGCTGATAAAGCGTGGTCAAAGATCTACTGCAATACAGATAAATGGAACGACCGGTTCAGCAACACTATTAATTTACCAGGTTGCGATGCTTCCATTACAGATTGCGAATTTTTAGTTGCCCGAACCGGCACTATTGTTATGAGTGCGGCACAACAAAGCGGTCGTACCGTTAGTGTATATGCTCCCATTCATATCTGCATTGCTTATACCAATCAATTGGTATACGATATAAAGGAAGGCCTTCAAATTTTACTCAAAAAATATGCTAATAAACTTCCTTCACTAATCACTATGGCATCGGGGCCTAGCCGAACTGCTGATATAGAAAAAACATTAGTGGTTGGTGTACACGGCCCCAAAGAAGTATTTGTGTTTTTGGTTGAAGGAACGAACCCATAAATCGATCTGCACATATTCGGATAGATGTTACTGCTTTCATATCTTTATTTTCCATGAATAATGATATATTGAAATTATTTGTTTACGGCTCATTGCGCAGCGGCTTTAAACATCCTGCTTACGAATATGTAAGCAGGTATTTTACGCTTATTGGAGATGCGAAAGTAAAAGGAAAGCTGTACGATATGGGTAGCTACCCGGCGGCAATACCTACCGAAGAAAATAACTTTATTATTGGTGAACTGTACCAGTTAAAAAATGAAAAAGAATTTAACTGGGCCTTCGAACAGTTGGATGATTATGAAGGTGTACATCCTGAAAACAATGAGCAGTCATTATACATTCGTCAAAAAGTAACTGTTTTTATTAATGCAGGAACCGCAACAGCCTGGATGTATTGGTACAACGCAACAATAGATGACCAGCCTTTAATAGCATCCGGCGATGTAATAGAATTTTTACAACACAAGAGCAAACTATAATTTGAATGGAGGTTTCCCCTGATAAAAAAATTTACTTCCTTTCCGATTTTCACCTGGGTACTCCCAACCCAACAGAAAGCCTGCTTCGGGAAAAAAAAATTGTTGCATTTTTAGATAAAATAAAAAAGACTGCCTCAGCCATTTTTATAGTGGGCGATATGTTTGATTTCTGGTACGAGTACAGGCACGTTGTTCCAAAAGGTTATGTGCGAATATTTGGTAAACTGGCTGAGTTAACAGACCTGGGTATATCCATACATTTTTTTGTGGGCAATCATGATATGTGGATGAGTGGCTACTTCGAAAAGGAATTGAACATACCCGTATACTTCGAGCCAAAAAGGTTTGAATGGAACGGCAAGAAATTCTTTATAGGTCATGGAGATGGACTGGGGCCTGGCGACTATGGATACAAATTTTTGAAAACCATTTTTAGGAATAGTATTTGCCAATGGTTGTTTGGTTTGCTGCCCCCTGCAATGGCTATTGGTACTGCAAATTATTTTAGCCGAAAAAGCAGGAAAAATACTAATGAAGATGAGTTCCGGTTTTTAGGCGAAGACAAAGAATGGCTGGTAATTTTTTCAAGAGAAGTATTGGCAAAAGAACATGTTGATTATTTTATTTTCGGACACCGTCATGTGCCTATAGATTATAAATTAAACGATAAAAGTAGTTACATAAACCTGGGCGACTGGATCACCAATTTTACTTATGCGGAGTTTGATGGCAATACCGTTACACTCGAAACATGGCAATAGTAATTTAACCGGATACTCATACCACAACCATCAGTATTCATAGACAAGCACCTGCAAATCTTTTATGCGAATTTTCTTTTTAATCATATTACAATTTGCCGTTTGCACAAAAGCTTTCTCTCAAAAAGACAGCCTCTTATCTCTTATTCCCGACCAAACTATAAAAGGAAAATTTGAAGGATTTACCACTGACAACCTGGGCAATATTTACCTGATCAATACCTCAAACCAAATAAAAAAACTGAATGATAAAGGTGATTCTATAGCTGTTTACAATGATGTAAAACGCTATGGCAACATATCGTTTATTGATGCATCAAACCCGTTAAAGCTATTGGTGTACTATAAAGATTTTGCAACTGTAGTTGTATTAGACCGGCTGCTGAACGTACGCAATACCATAGACTTGCGAAAGCAGGACATTTTTCAGGTTCAGGCAATAGCCACCAGTTACGATGGTGCTATATGGTTGTTTGATGAGCAGAACAGTAAAATAAAAAAAATAGATGACTACGGAAAAGTAATTATGGAATCAAATGATTTCAGGATGATTTTTGATGAGCCACCACAACCACAATTACTGTTTGACCGCGATGGCCAGTTATACCTGTACGATGCAGCAAAGGGAATTTTTGTTTTCGATTATTATGGAGCTTACAAAAACAGGTATTCCTTTAAAGATTATACCGACCTGCAAATAATAGATAAAAACACCATTACCGCCCGAAATACGGAGTACCTTATTTTGTACAAACCACTCACCTTACAAATGGATTATTTCATCTTCAGGCAAGCCCAACATAAATATGCTGCAACCCGGTTTACCGGCAACCGCCTGTATGCACTTACAAGTACAGGTGATATTGAAATTTTTCATACGCCCTAAATCCTGTATTCTAAAACAAAAGCATTTACTTATGTACAATTTTCTGCAAGGAAAATTTCTTGATAATACGCTTCAAAGCTACTTGCTGGTATTAGCCAGCCTAGTGGTGGCACTCATCATAAAAAGGTTCATCTCAAGGTATCTCGCCTCAGTTATTTTTAAGCTGGTAATGAAGTCGGACACTACGATCAATAAGCAAGGCTTCATCAATTTAATTGTACAACCACTGGATCTGTTCCTGGTTTTGTTTGTTACATTTCTGGCGATTGACCGCCTGCATTATCCTGCATTATTCAATTTTAAATTGTTTAAAATACCCATACAGGTTATTACAGACTCACTGTATAAAGGAGTTCTGATCACGGTTTTTGTCTGGCTGTTATTACGGATTATAGACTTTGCAGCCTATGTATTAAAGGAAAAAGCAACCTCAACAATTGACCATAGCCAAAACCAGTTGATTGTTTTCTTCAAAGACTTTTTTAAAGTATTGCTGGTAATTATAGGGGTACTGTTGTTACTTAAATTTTCATTCAATCAAAATATTGGCAACCTTTTTACCGGCTTAAGTATTGTTGGTGCCGCAATTGCTTTAGCCACCCGCGAAAGTCTTGAAAACCTGATAGCTTCCTTCATCATCTTTTTTGATAAACCATTTACCACCGGCGACACGGTAAAGGTGGAAGGCTTTACGGGTACGGTTGAGAAAATAGGATTGAGAAGTACACGGGTACGCACAGATCATAAAACTTACATTACCATCCCCAATAAAAAAATGGTTGATAGCATTTTAGATAACCTTACCATGCGCACCCAACGCAAGGTTGAAGGAAAACTTGAAGTACACCCATTGACCACCGTGTACCAATTGGAGCAATTGACTACAGGCGTTGAGAAAATTTTAAAAAAAGATGGTGTTGAAGAAACTACAGTTTTTGTGAGCGATACTGGCAGGGATAGCCATATAATTACTGTTGATTATATGACAAATGCTTTTCAAACAAACGAAGAATTTGTAAGCCTGCGTCAAAAAGTTAACCTTGAGATAATTGGGCTGATGCAGGAACTTGATATAAAAATGAAAGCCGGGAAAGAAGTTCATCAACTTTAGCGAAATGGAGGGTTTGGTCTTTTTGCTATTCGGGCTTTCTCTCCTGAATATTTTGTGCTATAGTAGTCCAGATCATGTTATTGAAAGTATCAAGTCGGGCCAGTTGCTGCAGATCGCAATTTTTACAATTCGACTTGAACATACGTGTTGATTTCTCGAACGCTTCTTTATAGTTTTGGGAGGTAAGGAATAACTCAATCCCAATATTACCTGCCCAGCTTGCCAGCTTATCTTCTGAAAAACTTCTGCTATTGTCTAAAAATTCTTTAGGATAATTTTCAACATAAGTCAATGCATAATCACCCACTGCATCATCCAATGACCCGCCACTGCGCTCCATAATCTTATTGAAAACTCTGAAGTAAAAATCTCTTGAATCTTTGTTCCCGGATAGCAGGCTGTCCAGCAGCATAAATGCAGTAACCTCATTCAAGAGGTACTCAACGCTATCCTTTAAAACTAATTCGCCTACTTCTTTTATGGCAAGATCCTGATGTTTAGCCGGCACTTCTACAACAGGTTTAAAAGTTGAATCCTGGCTGGGATTATATTCGTTTGATACAGCAGCAGTAGTTTCCACTACAGGTGCAGCTAAAGTGTCCTTTGTTTCAACTGTTAATTTTTTTTCGCCACAGCTTAAGAGAACAGTTGCAATAACCACACGAATAAGATGCGTATAAAAAGTATCCATATATAATTGTAGTTCCTTCTATCTAACATCATTTTGTACGCTCATCCCTGTTCATTAAACGCACCTTCAGCACTTCTTAGCCCGCAAGTAATTACAGCGAAGCTTTTAATTCCAACAAAAACCCACGAAACTTTTGCAAAGTTTGTGTTAGTTGCATTTGCACATCAACTTTGTTCTTGTTGGTTTTAATATACTCTTTGGCCCCTTCAATCGAAAACTTTTTTTGGCGTAATAACAGGTG
>JANPPB010000394.1:0-3191 GCA_031428295.1 Segetibacter sp.
GATGGTATGATAAAGGGGGTGGATACGCTTCTCGCTCTTGTAAATGATGATTCAAAGATTATTCCCGGTCATGGATTATTAGCAGGAAAAAAAGATTTACTTGATTACAAAAAAATGTTAGAGACTGTACGCAATAGAGTGTTAGAAAGAATACGGCAGGGTAAAACGCTTAAGGAGATTATTGATGCAGATCTGACGAAGGAGTTTACTGCAGGTGTTGGCCGGGACAAATTTATAAAATCAGTATACGATTCTTTAAAAAAGTAAGATTCTGATAAGTTACTTCGGTACACAAGGAGTAGAACAAAAAGCCCCGATACTATTGCTGTATCGGGGCTTTTTATGGGGCTTTTCGTAAACTCCGCTTAATGTTGGCAGCAGGTATATTCATACAATATCAGGTAAAGTTTCATATGTTTCGGAAAACATTTTCACAATCTCACGCTCCATATTCTCAATATTATCATGAAATTTATTAACCAGCAAATACGAACTTATTGCTTCATATTCGTAATGAGCAAAAATCTGTGTTCCAAATTTTAGTGCTATTAAATATTTATATGTTCTAAACCGCTGATTGTTGTTATAATTTTCTACTTTTTTTGATTTTGTATCTATTGTCCTTGCTCCAGCAAAACCAAATGATGCGGTTGGATAATCTTTAAGCAAAATAGGGACAACCTTCGCACAAGTGATTAGAATATTACCGATGTCTCCTCTGTTAACAATTTTAGAATACTTATAATCGCTATGTCTATCTTTTTTACAATAAAACTTTATTGCAAATGTGTCGGATAAGTGATAATCAGCGCGTAAAATGTAAAGGTACTTTGTTAGAGGGGAGAAAAATTTGAATACTAATGTATAAAGATGAGCAGTCCGGTCATTGCATGGCTGCCTTTGGATAAATTTAAGTTCGTAACCCGGATAATCAAATGTCAAGGAACAAAAAAGTTTTTAGAGCCTGAATTTGGCTTCCTTATGTTTGTCAAGTCATTAGAAGTTAGAGGTTTACCTTTTGTAAGGTCTGAAGATAATCTAACAGATGAAACTTCCTTTAAAGGCGTCCATCTCAGCCTGTCACCTTTTGATACTTGTCTCCTCGTTTGATTACTATTTGGTTTCATATTTTCAAAATTAGGAAATCTCAGCAAAACATCAAATTTTGAACCGACACGGTTACTTGCTGCCAACGAACCGGTATTGCTACAGGTGGGGCGATTGAAATACGTCCGCCTGCGACTGATGTCCGGTTTTGTTTTAAAAGTTGAAGATAAGAACTAAAGCTAAATTTATAACGTCAAGCTGGATATGCAGTACAATAGCGAAACAAAAGCTGATGCTGCGTTTCGTCCGCCGCCATAACGCCAAACAGATTGGCTGTAGTGCTATCTTTTTGCGAGTTTTGTCCAGTCCTCAATTACAATATTGTCAAGCCTGATTAAATGGTCAACGTTGTTTGTTACCATTATCATTTCATTGGTAACTGCAGTTGCTCCAATCAAAATATCAAAATCATCAATCATTAAACCTTGCTTTCTAAGTTTGGCTTTTTCTTTGGCGTAAACATCTAAACAGCTATAAATTGGAACTACAAAAAATTTTGGAATGAATGCTCAACAATGTTTCTCAATTCTTCGGGCTTCTTACTATTTTCAACGCCATACTTTAATTCGGCAACAGTCATTTCAGAAATAAAACAGTTGCGTTCACCTGCTTCTGCTATTTTCTTGTCCAATTCAAACTGCCCCTTTTATAAAGTAAATACAAATATTCGTGTCAATCAGATATTTTTTGAAAGTGTTTCAATATTACGGTTAAACACTCTTGATGCTCTGATTAAAAAAGGCTCTACTTTGTACCCTATAGTCGAAAACGCTACGGTCAACAGGGAGTAGAACAAAAAGCCCCGAAACTTTCATTTCGGGGCTTTCCTTTGTGTGGGCTTTTCGTCTACTCCACTTAATGTTGGGCGTTCGCCTTATTCAATGTCTATAATTTCAAGTCCGTCAATACGGTCAAAGTGGCTTTTGTTGATTGTAGCAATTGGTAAATAACGTGTCAATGCTGTTGCGGCTATAAACAAATCTGCTATGCCTATTTGTTTTCGTTTACGTTTTAAGGCTGCGTTTACACCAACCGCTGTATCAACGCATCTTTCGTCAAAAGGAATAACTTCAACTGCTTGCAAAATGTTTTCCCAAAAATCTAACTGGCTTTAAGTAGCACCTGAATAAATTTCATATTTTGTTACTGCTGAAATAGAAAACCTATATCGTTGTCGCACTAATTTGACCCAAACGGAATTAGCCTTGTCGGTTTTACGATAATAATTAATCAGAACGGAAGTGTCAACCAAAGTTATTTTATCCGCCATTGGTTGATAGCTTTTCTGTTATTTTCAATCGTCTCTAATTGTTTCTTTGTCGCCACGGGTCCGTTTAAAAGCAATGCTTCCAAGTCAATTGATTTTTCAGTTCTCGCTTCTTTTTCAATTTCTGCTTTCAATTGCTCTAACTGTCCTGAAGGCAATGTCTTCACGATTTTAAGTAATTGGTCAAACCCTATGTCAACTTGTACTTGCATAAAATCAAAATTAAGAAGTTTTGTCGAACCGCAAGAGGTCAAAAAAGGTAACGCACAACGTTAAGTATTGCCGATGGTGGGAGAATTGTAAAACGTCCGCCTGGCAACCGAAGTTCACTATTTATTTAACGATGAAAAATATATTCTGACCTGCCAGTCGGCAGGCAGGTGTTCAAAAGAATTCCTTCCGCCCGAGCTAAAGCGGATAGCGATATGCTGCTCCCGCCAGGGCGGGACTCCAATCCCGATTTCCCATCGGGACAGGCTGTCCAGCCCCACTTGACAATACTCTTGTTGAACCGAACCGGCAAGCCGGAAACAAATTGTAACTTGTTACCTGTTAGCAAACCTCTTAACAACGAACTTTATTTGATTTTCAAATAGTTAAAGCAAAAAAGGCTCTACTTTGCACCCTATAGTCGAAAACGCTACTGTCAACAGGGGGTAGAACAAAAAGCCCCGATAAGTCGTTTCTTATCGGGGCTTCGTTTGGGGCCTTTTCGTCTACTCCGCTTAATGTTGTGCTGCCGTTTTATGGGGTTGTTAATGAATGAAGTTCAAAAAATTAAGGCCAAGTGATTTTACCAGTTATTTTATCAACGCTG
>JANPPB010000395.1:0-10088 GCA_031428295.1 Segetibacter sp.
GTTACAAAACTTTTTCCATCAATATTGTCATTTGCCAACAACACCACGTTTGAATAATTAAGGTAAGCCACCCTTGCATTGTAGGTTAAGTGGCTGCCGGCAGAGCCTTTAAAACCTGCATATTGTTCTTTGATTCTTGTATTAAGTAAGCCCTCAGGCTGGTTGATCCATGGGTTGAAAGTAGCCAGCGATTGATAAGTATTCTTCAGGTAGTATCCTTTCCATCCTCCCTGCAAAACAAACCTTTCATCTTTCATTTTAACCAAAATATTAAAGTTGGGCAGCAGGTTAAATTTCTGGTTGTCCCACGATGGAATGAAGCCCCCGGTAAAATTAAAGTTAGGAGACTTGAATAAAATTTCAGGTGTTAAGTAATAGAGGTTGTTCTTTATTTTGCTGCCATCAAAGCGTTTAAATGTGGTAACATCAGCAACAAAGCCAAGGTTGAAGCCAAACACCTTTCCAAAGGTTTTGCTTAGTGGTGCATTTACCAAAACCGTTGTCTCTTTGCCCTTGTTATTGTCCTGGAAAAAGTTGACATCAACTGATGGGTTGTAGCTGATGCCAAATTGGTTGACAGATTTATTTCTAAAACCAGAACCAATGTTGAAGGTGGTAAAACTGTTGCGCAACTGGTCTTTCGTAAAAACAAGGTTGTCGGGTTTGTACCCATATTGATAGGTAGTAAACTTATCGAATCCCACCCTGGCTTTATATTCAGTATTGCTGCCGGGCTGGTTAAATGTGCCAATCAAATCAGCATTCGAATGGCTGTATTGTTGAAAAGGCAACTTTCCCTTTTGAGATATATGTTTGGTATGAATGTTAAACATGGTACCTGTTCCATCTCCCAGGCTAATACCTGCCTGCAGATAAGGAGTACTAAAATTGCCCACTCCTACTTTAATAAAGTTTTGGTTTTGCCAGTTGATGCCGGTATCAATTGAAAGCGCCAATGGCTTTAGTGAGGCAGGCTGGTAGGTAAAGAATAAATTTTGAGCAGGCACATTGTATTGCAACCTTGGCCGGGTACTGTCTACTGGTGGGGTTGCTGCACTGAAATTTATTTTAGAAGCCGGGCGGACAGAAGGTTTGTAAGCCGAGGTAATCACCACCGTTTTTTTGGTTGAATCTGCAGGTTGATTTACTCTTCGTTGAGCTTGCAGGCTTGAAAGTGCTGAAGCAAAAAATATGATTAATGCGAATGATTTCATGTCAGAATTTTAAATGGCTTAGTTGGTTACTTTACTTTCTTTGTTCTTGTCGTCTACTACAGCTTCCAGTTTTACCTGTGCTTCTTCCTTAAGTTCTTCGATGGTTGAGTTTTGTGCTACACTTTTATAGGTAGCCTCAGAGTTAAAGTAATCCTTTTGCTTCCAGTAAATATCTCCTAAAAGTATGTAAGCCCTTGTGGTCCAAAATTCATAAGAACCTGCCTTGTTGATTACCTCAAATGCGGCTTTCTCAGCATCGGGTAATTTGTTCTGCTGAAATAATATAGCAGCCAATTGATACCGGGCTTCTGCACCAAACTCAGACTTACCCAAACCAACAACAGTTTTAAAATTTGAAACAGCCTGCTCCAACTGGTTGTCTTTTTGAGCACTTTTTGCAACTACCATATAAGCCATCATACGGTCGTCGGTAGCTATACCTTTCTGCGCCAATAGTTCTTCGGCATTGGGTACAGCTTCTTTCCATTTATTTAAACGATACTGCGATCTTAATAAACCCCGCATGCTTTCCAATCTTATGTCGGCTTCTGTTGCCAGGCTTTTTAACTGGTCAAAATATTGCCCGGCTTTGGCGTAATCTTTCAATTCAAAAAAGCTGATACGTGCTGCCTGCAACACACTTTTTTCAGCATAGCGGTTCGGAGCTCTTGTAGCAACAAATTCGTAGCCTACCAAAGCGTTTACAAAGTCTTTGCGTCCGTTGTAAATAGTGGCGGCATTATAGCTTGCCTCCAACGCATATTTACCATCCGGAAATTTATTCAGGTAATCCCGAAAACCGGTAAGTGCATTGTTTTGGTCGTTATTATTTAAACGATTTGCCGCAGAAATATAAGTAAGCGAATCTTCTTCGCTATAGCTAATGGTTTTACCGCTGGACCTCATGAAATCTACAAACTGCGTAGGCTGTTGATTTTCTACAAAAATGTTCCGGATGTAATCAATGGCATCATCGCTTTCTGCTGAATTGGGATAAGTAGAAACCAGCGTTTTAAAGTTTGCCAGGGCATCGGTATTATTATCGAGGTTGAAATAAGCAACGCCTAATTTTAGATAAGCCTGTGGGTAAAGTGATGTTGCTTTTTTATTCTTTAATAATTTGGCTAATGGATCAATCGCTTCTCTAAATTTTTCATCGCCCAGGTAAGTATTGGCTATTTCAAGATAAGCATCCGGTACCAGGTTGCTTGCCGGGTAGCGCTGTTCCAACATCTGAAGCTGGCCTATTTTTTCTGCTGTGCGATTACCGGCCCCTGAAATAATAGCTTTTTGGTACAAAGCATAATCCGAGGATGCAAGCTTACTTACGATGACAGCATCGTACATATTTTGAGCCTGAGTATAGCTGCGGTTCATAAAATAGCTATCAGCACTTCTTACATAAGCATCTTGCTCAACAGGGGATGAAGTGTTACTTACCGAACGGGTGATTTGCTCAAAATATGAAAGCGCCTGGCGATAATTTTCTTTAATAAAATACGCATAACCCAGGTTATATTTTGCATTGGCAGTATTTACTTCTCCGCTTATTTGTGGCGACTTTAAATATTTGGTGTAATATTCAATTGCATTGTCCACGTTATTGCTCCTCATGGCTATTTCACCTTTCCAAAAGTTAGCATAAGGCAACACCTGTGTATTGTAGGGAGCAGCAAGCAGTTTATCTAAAAGGGCCTCAGCCTGTACCAGTTGCTGGTCGTTTATATATTCAACAGCCCGCCCATACAACATTCGTGGATATACTTGCTTAACCGTTTCGCTCTTAGCCCCAAGACTTTCATACAAGGCCAATGCATCCTGATAATTATTGGTATTGGCCAAAATATTTACCAGCAGTTCTTTTGCTTCCGTGTTGTAAGTACTGTTTGGATAAGCTGCCAAAAAGCTTTGAAATTCATTGAGCGCAATATCCTGGAAGCCCAGCTCAAAGGAGAGCTTGGCATAATTAAACATCGAAATTTCTTTTTGCTTTTGATTGCTGCTGTTGCTTGCGCAAAACAAAAATGCACTCCGTGCATTTGCTTTTTGATTGGTCTTTAAGTAAGAATCAGCCAACAGATACATACTGTTTTGAGCCAGCGAATCATCCTTTCCACCCAACTCTTTAAAACCTGGTATGGCTTTGTTTAGCTGGTTGGTTTCATAATAGGTATAGGATAGTTCATACAAATCTTCACGGCGCACTTTTTCAGCCTTGGCAACATATTCTTCCAGGTATGGCAGCGCCTTAGTGTAGTTTCTTTTTTCAAAATAAGCATGACCAATAAGTTGTTTTAATTGCAGGTCATAATACTGGTTGCCTTTGGCCAGCTTTTCCTCACCATACTGTATGGCCTTATCCTTATCACCATTAAAGTATAGAATCTCTGTTATGTAGTAGGGAACAATCTTTTGGTAGGTCTCGTGGTTTTCAACTTTTCTAAACGACTCAAGAGCAAGCTTATAATCTTTCTCGTAAAAGCTTATGAACCCAAAATAATAATTGGCGTCCAGGTTATTTGGGTCAGCAGCCATTTGCCTAATCGAATTAAATAAGGGCTTTGCTTTTTCAAATTGCTGCATGGTAAAATAACCATAAGCCTGGTGAAATTTCATATCTGCAATCTCACGGTTACTTAAGTTGTTGATGCCTGCTTTTTCGTAGTAAGCCATCGCATCAATAAAGTTTTGCTTGCGATAATAATATTCTCCTAATTGAAAGCTTAGCATCTCAATACGGGGTGTATTATGTTCCAGGTCTATAAATTCTATTGCGGCACTTTCAGCAGAGGTTTCATTTAATTTAAGACCACAAACAATGCTGTAATATCTTGCTTCCAACTGGGTACTAATCGGCAATTTGCTATAAGGCAAAACAGCTTGTGCAATCACTTTAAAAAGTGGAAAGGCAAGACTGTATTGATCTTTCTGATATAGCTCTTTAGCCAGCTTAAAATCTGCATCGGGATCTATGTTCATTTGAGTGCCCTGTGCAAATGGATTGATTTGTAAACCAAGCACAAGTGCATAGGTTAACAAAAGATTTTTAAGCGCCTTGTTCATGGGGTGTAAGTGATTATTTTAACGGATATAATTGCTTACTTGTAAAGTAAATTAAAGGTAGCATTCACCGCTTGCTGAGCAAAGACCGTTCCACTTATGGGGATAAACTTTCAACGAATTAACATTTGTTCTACAATGTGCAAAAAGTTTGGAGAATGTAAGATTATTCACAATTCATCTTAAGGCAATGGTTACTGTCAAAGTAATTTTTGGTAACAGGCATTAAAACCTGAAGGATCATTTGAGGCGACGCTCCGTTCAACATTAGTTTTAAATGGAGCATGTTTTGCATGATGTTTAGGCGAGTTAAACTACCATTATATTTGACCCTTACAATTGTAAATTATGTTTGAAGCAAGCCACCAGGTACGTGTACGATATGCAGAGACCGATCAAATGAATGTTGTGTATCATGGCAACTACACGCAGTATTTTGAGGTGGCCAGGGCCGAAAGTATCAGGCAACTTGGCTTTACTTACAAAGACATGGAAGCAATGGGCATTATGATGCCGATAGTTGAATGGCATGCAAAATTTATAAGGCCAGCCCACTACGACGATCTGTTAACCATTAAAACCATTTTAAAAGAATTACCCACCGATCATCGTATCGAATTCTTGCACGAGGTTTATAACGAAGCTGGCAAATTACTCACCACCGGCAGGGCTGTATTGTATTTTGTTAACTCAAAAACCATGACGAAAACTACCATGCCCAACGAGTTAAGGGTCAAGATCGCTCCTTATTTTTCAGAATAAAAAAATGGTAACTTTAAAAGATGGAAGTAAATGAACCAGCCGTAAAATATGCTACCCTCAAAGGCATGAACCCACTGGAATTTATTGAATGGGAAAGTACACAACCTGATAAGAACGAATATATAGCAGGCAGTGTGTATGCTATGGCAGGAGCATCAATCAGCCACAATACTATTCAATCAAATCTTATCGGAACGATATACCCTTTTTTGAAAGGAAAGGATTGCAATATTTATGGTAGTGACTTGCGGGTGTTTGTAAAATCTAAAGAAGCTTTCTTCTACCCTGATGCTACCATTGTTTGTGGCGAAATTGAATTAAGTGAAGAATTTAAAGAGACCGTAAAAAACCCATCTGTAGTATTTGAAATATTGTCTCCCTCAACAGAGCATTACGATATGGGTAAAAAGTTTTTCAACTACATGCAAATTGATTCCCTTAAAGAAACCATTGCTATCGACTCAAGAGAAATGAATATTAAGATTGGCCGCCGCAAAGCAAACAACCTTTGGGCTTTTGAAGAGCTTACTCAGTCAGATCAAATTTTTACTATCGAGACTATTCAATTTAGCATGAGTGTACAGGACATTTATAACCAGGTAAAGCTGTAATCTACACCCGGTGATTATCAGCCCGCCAGTTTTTAATAGACTTCTTAATATCAGCACTGCTTATACTTTCATTTGCTGCTTTTTGCGCCAGTGCCGGAAACTCCTCATCGCTGGCAAAACGCAATGCTATCATCTGTGCCATAGTTAAACGGCTGTCTGGCAGCTTATTGGTCAGCATAAAATGCCGAAAGTTTTCTTCAGCCCTTATTGCCCTGTCCTGTGCTTTTAATGCAAACGCCCGTGCATGAAAAGCCACACTCATAACAATAATAGACAACAGGCATATTAAAGAAGCAGAGTACAAATTTTCGTGAGAACTATTAAAAAGGTTGAAAAAGGAGCCTATAATAACAACCAATAAAAGCGGCAGTGTAACCAGGTGAAAGAGCACAGAATACCGTTGATGATTTTTGTAGTGTTGCATATAATTATTTGTGGGAAAGATAGGTGTATATGATACAAGTTCCATTCAGTATTACAATTAATGCGACAATCGAGTGCCCGCTTGCCGTTGTTGGGGTATTTCATGTTTCTTCAGCCCGAACAAAAGCACAATAATGAGATGCTGTTAATTGCTCCAACTTCCAGCCCCAATGACGGCAAACGGTTAATGTTGACTGTAGTGCGTTCTGTCTATCGAAAGCTACTTGTGAAATTTTAATAAGTCCTCCTCTAAAATAGCATAGAAATAATTGTCTTTCCATTCTCCTCTAATGGGCAATTTTTTTCTTTTCATTCCTTCTTTTATCATACCTACTTTCTCAAGCACTTTACTTGAAGCAATATTTTCAACCGCACAACCTGCCTCAATTCTATGAAGTTTCAGGTCGTTAAAACCAAAGTCCAAAAGTTTATTTAAAGCCTCGGTGGTGTAACCTTGTCTCCAATAGTCTATATGAATTTTAAACCAAACTTCTGCTGTCCTAAAATTTGTTTTTCCTAAATTCAAAGCAATAAGTCCTATGAAATGTTTTGATTTATTATTGTCAATACAAAAAATATATGCTGCCTGTGGAATTGCATTTTGCTCAGCCAACCATTCGTTTACAATTCTCTCTGTCGTTTGAATTGTCTCCGGAATTCCTAAAGTGTTAAATTGGTCTGTTTCAGGCAATGAATGTAATTCGTGTATTTTGTCAAGGTCCCTTATTGATAGTTGTCTAAGATTTAATCTATTTGTTTGAAGTGTCATAAATGTGTTTTCGCATTACAGCTAACAAGCCATCATTTATTTAAGCAAATCAAGTACTTTATACATCTTGTTTACCACCTGCGCAGCAGGACCGGTGTAGTTGTTTACAATAATGGCAAACGTATATTCAATACCCGACTTGTCCGTTACATAACCTGTAAAACTCTTGGCTCCCCCTATTGTTCCGCTTTTCATTTTAATGCCATTGTAAGTTGGCAAAGCATCGTAAAAGGCCGGATACCAGGGCCTGCTTTTGGCATAATTCAATACCTGCACAAACGACTTAGCGGTAATGCGGTTTTGAGGCGATAGTCCACTGCCATCCATCATCCTTATTGCATTTGAATCTATACCCTTGCTTTGCCAAAAATTAAACAATTGGGTTAGTCCCTGCCCGGTGTCACCATAACCTGTTTTCTCAAAAGCAATCGCCTTCAATAGCCCTTCGCCGTAGAGGTTGATGCTTTTTCTTAAAAACCAGTACACAATACTGTCTAACGATGGTGATTTTTGGGTGTATAAAATAGTAGTCGGTTTTAACAATGGCTGTTTGGCTTTAATTGATTGCAACCATGTTTTTACCTCAAAGCCACCGCCAATGCCTGCTTTTTTCAAAACGGTTGACAACTCATTTTTAAATTGCAAGGCAGGCTCAGCAAACGATCCTGAAATAGTAAACTCGGGTACCCCGGCGGGCACAGTGCCCATTACATAAGCAGTGTTGCTAAACGGAGCCAGATAAATATATCCATGATCGCCACTACCCTTTTTACCGGTGCTTAATTGATTAATGATGGAGGTAACCTGAAGTTCGGGCACTGTACGTAAAACCTCCACGCCATCACCTTCGTGGCGGCCTGGTTTCAATACCAAATCGTATTGGTTCTCTCTCCAGTTAAAACCAAAATGCCCGGCACCATAATAGTTGCCTATGTCATCCCATATCCACCCACCCGGCGTAGGTTGTATCGAAAAATTTTCCTGGTCAATAATGATGCTTCCATTAATGGTGTTGATTTTATTTGCCGCTAACTCATTAGTCACTTTTTTAATGAACACTTCACTTTTGGTTGATCCATAACGGCTGCTACCTAAAGTAGGATCGCCATAACCGGTTATAAATAAGTTACCCTGTAATGTACCCGCTGATATAATTCCGCTATAGCCAAGTGTTGTTTTAAAGCGATAATCGGGTCCGAGCAATTCGTAGGCAGCCGCCGCTGTAATTACTTTTTGACTGCTTGCTGCAGCAAGCCCAACATTCTCATTATAACTATAAACAACCAATCCTGTTTTGCTATTTACCACCTGTAAAGCCACCAGTGCATATTTCATCTGGCTATCTGCTTTCAAGCGTGTTATAGCCATTTCTAAATTTTTTGAGAGTTGCTGCGATTGACTGGCCGATGTAAAAATCAATAAACCAAATACCAAATAAAGTGTTCTCATAGTTGTTTTACATTGCGCTAAAATTAGGGCATAACCATAACCACACCAATTGTATGAGCAGTAACCGCATCAATGCATCCATTATAACCATAGGCGACGAATTGCTGATAGGACAAACCATTGATACCAACAGTGCATGGATGGCGCAGCAATTAAATAAGCTGGGTGTTTGGGTTAAGAGACGAGTAGCAGTTGGAGATGTATATGCCGAAATATGGAATGCCCTGGATGAAGAGGCCATACAAAGCGAACTCATTTTTATTACCGGGGGCCTGGGCCCAACCGCTGACGATATTACCAAGCCCTTACTTTGCGAGTACTTCAATGGAAAATTGGTGGTGGATGATGAAGCATTGGAAAATGTAAAGCTCATCTTCTCAAAATACCTGAACCGGCCATTGCTGGACCGCAATCTTAAACAGGCTGAAATACCTGATGTATGCACCGTCATTCATAACAAAAGAGGCACAGCACCAGGTATGTGGTTCGAAAAAAATGGAAAGATATTTATCAGCATGCCGGGCGTACCACACGAAATGAAAGGGATGATGACCGATTATGTGTTACCCCGGCTACCCTCTTTATTTAAACTTCCGGCAGTTGTACACAGAACTTTGTTAACCGCGGGCATTGGCGAATCTTTTTTAGCAGAAATAATTAAGGATTTTGAAGCCAACCTTCCCGATCATGTAAAACTTGCTTACCTACCCAATTATGGCATGGTCCGCTTACGCCTTACATCCACCGGCGAAAATGTGGCAGCCATCACTACTGAATTAGATGAACTGTTTGCAACCCTCCAAAATCTTGTAACCGACGTTATGGTTATTAACGATGATAAAACCATGCAGGAAGCTATAGGTGAACTGCTATTACAAAAGGGAAAAACCATGTGTACTGCCGAAAGTTGTACAGGGGGATATGTTTCTCATTTAATAACAAGCATACCGGGTTCATCTGCATACTTTGTTGGTTCAGTGGTTAGTTATTCAAACGAATTAAAAGTGAGGATTTTAGGCGTTTCGCCTGAAACATTAAAAACGTTTGGAGCAGTAAGCGAACAAACAGTTATTGAGATGGCCAATGGCGCCAAAAAAACTATGAATGCTGATTATGCAGTTTCCATCAGTGGCATTATGGGACCGGATGGTGGAACAGATGAAAAACCGGTAGGGATGGTTTGGATTGCGATTAGCGGACCAAAAGAAACAACGGCCAAAAAATTTCAATTCAGATTCGACCGTACCCGCAATATTGATTTAACGGCTACCAATGCCCTCAATTTTCTGAGAGAGGTTATTCTTCAATCTTAGAAGAGCACTACATAAATACCCGTTTACAGCCGCAATTGGCTATCTAACTTTTTACTAATTATATAGCCGTAAAACTTACTTTTGGAGCCGAAAAATAAAAGGTCTCTTCTAAAAAATTGCCCTGTTCAACGATTGCGATTGCCTTACCGCCTTCCTTTTTTTATATGCAGTAAATCAAACATCTTTGCACAACGCTATTTTTAATTGTTTTATGTATGGAAAAATCAATTCCGACGTTTGTAATAAACCCGTTGCGAGTTGATAAAAAATACACAAGACATTGTAGGGGAAACACTCTTTAAAAAAAATTTATACTAAAGTATGGCACTCGTTGATTTGAATATGCCGAAACTGGGCGAAAGCATTATGGAAGCCACTATTTTAAAGTGGACCAAAAAAGTTGGCGAGCAGGTAAAACAGGATGAAACAGTTTTAGAAATTGCTACCGATAAAGTTGACAGCGAAGTGCCCTCCACTACCGAAGGCA